>JAGRHW010000600.1 GCA_020444765.1 Gammaproteobacteria bacterium
TATCGCTGTGTTTTTTCTTGCTGTCCAGACGCTTGCGTTTGGCCGCCAGGCTTGGTCGGGTCGGGCGGCGTTTTTTGGCAACCGTACCGGCTTCACGCAGAATTGCCCGCAAGCGGTTAAGCGCGTCGTCGAGATTTTTCTCGCGGCTGCGGTAGCTCTGCGCCTTGATAATGATCACGCCGTCCTTGCTGATGCGCTGATCCTGTTTGTCGAGCAGTCGCTGCTTGTAGGTCTCGGGCAGATTCGAGGCCTTGATATCGAAGCGCAAATGAATCGCCGAGGAAACCTTGTTGACGTTTTGCCCGCCGGCGCCCTGTGAGCGAATCGCGCTGATCTCGATGGCCTGATCGTCTATTGAAATATTGTCGCTGATTTTCATGGCAAAAAGTTTGAACGCGATTGCCGACGTTTTCAAGTTGCCGTTAAACCTATGGTTTCAGGACCAAATTCATCAATTCACGCCAGATTGGAAGCTCGCCAATACAAGCCGGAAAAATTTCCGACTGTGGATCGTTAAGGCCGCTTCTCTGCAGGCTTGCAATAAGGCAGCGCCGCTGCCGGAAAACAGTTTGCCTGATGGCGCTTGAGTGGTGCGAACCATTTCGCCCGTCCGGTGGATCGCTCTTTTGTGGTGCGGCGTCGGCCAGTTCACGCCTTGCTGTGGACAGTCAAACTGTCGCATTTAATGTGCGTCGTGTCGCGGCAGCATCAGCATGGGCACCGGCCCTGACCTAATCTCCACCAGTAAAGGTGAGGTGCCGGGCTGGCCGTTGATGCTTGAGCGGCTGCCGGGGCCTTGCATGACAGACTTCAATCCTTACTGGAGGCGGACCGATGTCGGAAGCAGAAGACCTATACGATGACGAGGAAGAACTCGACCTTGCCAGTCTGCCGGATGATGAGCTGATAGAGGTCATGCATGATGATCTTTACAACGGCCTGAAGGAGGAAATTGAAGAAGGCACCCGGATACTGCTGGAACGCGGCTGGGCGGCGGACAAGGTGCTGGATCAGGCGCTGGTCGCCGGCATGACGATCGTCGGTATCGACTTTCGCGACGGTATTCTCTTTGTGCCGGAAGTGTTGATGGCCGCCAATGCGATGAAGGGCGGCATGGCAATTCTCAGACCGCTGTTGACCGAGAGCGGCGCCGAGTCGGTCGGCAGCATCGTGATCGGCACGGTCAAGGGTGATATCCACGATATTGGCAAAAACCTGGTTGCCATGATGCTCGAAGGCGCCGGCTTCGAGGTGTTTGATATCGGCATCAACAATCCGGTGGAAAACTATCTGGAAGCGCTGGAAAAATACAAACCCGATATTCTCGGCATGTCGGCCTTGCTGACCACGACCATGCCTTATATGAAAGTGGTTATAGATACCATGAAGGAAAAAGGCCTGCGCGATGATTATATCGTGCTGGTTGGCGGTGCGCCGCTGAACGAGGAATTCGGCCAAGCGGTCGGCGCCGATGCCTACTGCCGGGATGCCGCCGTTGCGGTCGATACAGCTCTGGCCCTGGTTAAACAGCGCCGGGCAGCCGGATAGCCGTGGCCGGGGATTTGCTGATCGCCTGCGGCGCCTTGGCTCACGAACTGGTCAGCCTGAAGCGCATTAACCGCTGGGACAGGCTTGATATAAAGTGTCTGCCGGCGGAGTTGCATAATCATCCCCACAAGATCACCCCGGCGGTCCGCCGCCTGCTCGACCGGCTGTTGCCGCGCTATGAGCGTTGTTATATCGCTTACGCGGACTGCG
>JAGRHW010000601.1 GCA_020444765.1 Gammaproteobacteria bacterium
CCTGTATCCCTGAGATAAAACGCCTCTTGCCGGCCTCCGAATCCCAGGCTTAAACGAACCCCTCCACTTTATCCCGCCGCATGCCGGCGGGACTTCTTTTTCCCAGAACAGTGATATAGGCTAGGGTGCTTTGATCTGGAGTTTTGCGCAGCCTGCCATGAGAGCTTTTGACCGACCCGGACGATCAGCGGTCCATGCCAGCCACGGCATGGTTGCCACCTCCCACCCGCTGGCCTGCTCCAGCGCCCTGGCAATTCTCCGCGAAGGCGGCAACGCAGTCGATGCAGCTATCGCCGCAAGCGCCGTGTTGAGCGTCGTCGAGCCGCAGATGACCGGCATCGGCGGTGACTGTTTTTGCATCCTTGCCGAACCGGACGGTTCGCTGCACGGATTGAACGGTTCCGGCCGGGCTGCCGCCAACGCCACGCTCGACTGGTATCGGCAACAAGGCATTCATTCTCTGGCCGAACATCCGGCGCACGCCGTCACCGTCCCGGGCTCGGTCAAGGCCTGGGAAACTCTGCTCGAACGCTTCGGCACACTGGGTTTTGACCGCTTGTTCGCCGACGCCATCGACTACGCTGAAAACGGTTTTGTGCTGGCTCCACGGGTTGCCTGCGACTGGCAGCTCACACGCGACAAACTCAGGCAAAACGACGGAGCACGCCGGCACTATTTGCGCGACGGACAGGCGCCCGCGGTTGGTGAGAAATTCCGTCTGCCGGCTCTTGCCAACACCCTGAAGGCAATTGCCAGGTCCGGCTCAGCAGCCATGTATACGGGCAGGATCGCCGCCGATATTGCCTCGACCGTACAAGCCCTGGGCGGATTTCTCAGCGAGGAAGACCTCGCCAATGTAAGCGCCGACTGGGTAGAACTGATCTCCACCCATTACCGTGGCGTAGAGCTTTTTGAAATCCCGCCCAACGGTCAGGGCATCACCGCGCTGATCCTGTTGAACCTGCTGAACAAACTGCAAGCCGCCAACCTGAGCGCAGATAGTGCGCAACGTATTCATCTGGAAATGGAATGCGCCCGGCTTGCCTATTCCGTACGTGACGCCTGCGTGTCCGATCCGCAGACCATGCAGGCCAACATCGACGGCTTGCTTTCAGACGAATTCGCTAATGCGCTTGCCGAATCATTCAACCCGGCACAACGCAAGCCGGATATTTCGCTGCCGGCGATTCCGCAGGCCGACACCGTGTATCTGACGGTTGTCGACAGGGACCTGCGCGCGGTTTCGTTTATCAACTCGATTTATATGAGTTTCGGCTCCGGAATCGTAACCACTGATAGCGGGGTTGTATTACAAAATCGTGGCGCCTGTTTCAGCCTCGAGGAAAACCACCCGAACGCGATCGGCCCCTCCAAGCGGCCCATGCATACCATCATCCCGGCCATGGCCATGAAAAACGGCAAGGTGGAATACAGCTTCGGCGTGATGGGCGGCGCCTATCAGGCCATGGGCCATGCGCATGTTTTGACCAATCTCGTCGACTACGGCATGGACCCGCAGGAAGCGCTGGATCACCCCAGGGTTTTCTGGGGCGACGATGGTACGCTGGAGTTTGAATCAGCAACAACGGCGGCGACCCTGGAAGCCCTGAGCAAACTGGGGCACCAGGTGCGTTATGCCGGCACACCGCATGGCGGCGGACAGATTATTCAGATCGATCATGCCGCTGGTGTACTGATCGGTGGCTCGGACCCACGCAAGGATGGGCAGGTCCAGGGCTATTAAG
>JAGRHW010000602.1 GCA_020444765.1 Gammaproteobacteria bacterium
GATGTCGGCTGCAAAACGTCCCGCTTCTTCCAGAATCGCCGACACCAGTTCCTCGTTCGCCTCTTCGAAACGTGGCAAGGCACTGACGTCGGCCAGACCGGCCACCTTTAGCGCAAATTCTATATCCTGAATTGGAGCAACATATGACATAGGACTACCTTATCGTAAAAGTTCTCTATAGCGCGGCATCCAGCTCCGGCAAAGCCTCGAACAGATCCGCAACCAGGCCATAATCGGCCACCTGGAAGATCGGCGCGTCTTCGTCCTTGTTGATCGCCACGATGACCTTGCTGTCCTTCATGCCCGCCAGATGCTGAATCGCACCGGAAATCCCCACTGCAATATACAGGTCCGGCGCCACGACCTTGCCGGTTTGTCCGACCTGATAGTCGTTGGGTACAAACCCGGCATCGACCGCCGCCCGCGAAGCGCCAACCGCCGCGTTGAGTTTGTTCGCCACGGCTTCGAGCAGTTTGAAGTTATCTCCGTTCTGCATGCCCCGGCCTCCGGAAATGACAATCCGTGCGGAAGTCAGCTCGGGGCGGTCGGAAACATTCAACTCTGACCCCACATAACTGACCAGATCGCTGGCCGGACCGACACTTACATCAACGATTTCCGCCGTCTGATTACCGACCGCGCAAGCCTCGAAAGCCGTCGTACGTACCGTGATGATTTTTTTCCCGTCGCTGCTTTTCACCGTCGCCATGGCATTGCCGGCATAAATCGGCCGGACGAAAGTGTCGTCGGACTTAACCTCGGTAATATCGGAGATACCCGCTACATCAAGCAGCGCCGCAACCCGGGGCATAACGTTTTTACCGCTATTACTGGCCGGAAACAGAATATGCGTATAGGGTTCGGCCAGGCCGGTGACCAGAGCGGCCTGATTCTCGGCAATCACATTGGCATACAGCGCATCGTCGCAATACAGGACTTTTTTGACGCCTTCAGCGCCGGCGGCATGATCGGCCGCGCTTTTACAACCCTGCCCCATGACCAGCACATGAACCTCTGATCCAAGACTCGCGGCAGCGGTAATCGTGGAGAGAGTACCTGCATTGACAGCAGTATTATCGTGATCGGCAACTACCAGGATTCCCATTATTCGGCCCCCGAAATAACTTTGGCTTCGTTTCTGAGTTTGTCGACCAGCTCAGCGACTGATGCAACCTTGACGCCGGCCTGGCGCTGCGGGGGCTCATCGACCTGAACGAGCTGCAGACGGGGTTTGATATCGATGCCGGTATCGGCAACCGGAATGACTTCCAGGGGCTTCTTTTTGGCCTTCATGATATTCGGCAGTTTGGCGTAACGCGGTTCGTTGAGACGTAAGTCGGTGGTAATGACCGCCGGTAACTGCACCTTGATGGTTTCCAGGCCACCATCGACCTCTCGGGTCACGTCGGCACAGCTTCCGTCGACCACAACCTTGGAGGCAAACGTCGCCTGCGACCAGCCAAGCAGGGCCGAGAGCATTTGCCCGGTCTGGTTGCTGTCATCGTCGATCGCCTGTTTGCCGAGGATAATCAGGCCAGGCTGTTCCTTGTCGGCCACGTATTTCAGCAGTTTGGCAACGGCCAGCGGTTGCAGTTCGTCGTCGGATTCGACCAGAACACCGCGGTCCGCGCCCATCGCCAAGGCGGTACGAATCGTCTCCTGTGACTGCTTGACACCCAGTGATACGGCGATCACTTCTTCGGCCAGACCCGCTTCTTTAATCCGCAGGGCCTCTTCCACGGC
>JAGRHW010000603.1 GCA_020444765.1 Gammaproteobacteria bacterium
CCACGTCGGTGAAAAAGGCCGGCTTGGGGCTACCCGGCTGCATGCCGAAGAGGAGGGGGTGGCTGCGCTCGGTTATACAGTGCGCAATTCGGTGTTTCTGAAAAACCTTTATGCCCGGCTTGAGCAGTGCCCGAATGTCGACCTGCAAGCACCGGCGTCGGTGGTCTCGATCGCCCAGCAGGTCGATCGTGTCGATTATGAGTACGAACGCGACAGCGTCATGGAGCAGGGATCGGCTTCGCTGTTGCTTGCGGCCGACGGCTCGAATTCCGCTGTCCGGCAAATGGTTTCGATCAGTCAGACGGAAAAACCCTATGACCAGGCCGCAGTTATCGCCAATGTCGCCTGTGAACGTGATCATGAGAACTGGGCCTGGGAACGCTTTACCGAAAGCGGGCCGCTCGCCATGTTGCCGCTAGGCCCGAAACTCATGGCGATGGTCTATACCGTGGACCTTGTCGATCTTGAGCAGGTATTGGCGCTGGATGACGAACAGATGCTGGCAGCTCTGCAGCAGCGTTTTGGATTCCGGCTTGGCCACTTCAGGGAAATCGGCAAACGGCTCGGCTTTCCGCTGACTCTGCTCGAGAGCGATCAGCAATACCGTGGCCGGGTATTGATGATGGGTAACTCGGCGCGCACCTTACATCCGGTTTCCGGTCAGGGCTTCAATCTGGCGTTGCGTGATATCGCCTTACTGGCCGAATCCCTGTCGGCCGGCGGCAGGCTTGCCGACCCCGGCGACGATCAGCTGCTGCGGAATTTCTGCGCCACCCGAAAAAGTGATCAGCGCAGCGTGGTGCGCTTTACCGATAGCCTGGTGCGTTTATTCAGGGGCAGGTCGCCGGGATTTTCACACCTGCGCGGATTAGGGCTGATGGCGTTGGATGCTCTGCCGCCGGCCAGGCACCTGCTGGCCCGGCAAAGTATGGGAATGGCAACCCGGTTACCCAACCTGAACACTTTGCAGGCACAAATCAGGCAGAACTTTCCTCGGGATACGGCATCCTGATAGCGATGGCGATTGATTAATATTATTTCGTTTATCCGGGGCGAGTCGCTACAATTTTCCAACGACCTTTCCCGTGAGCTGCAGGCCAATCGATGGATATACTGGAAGGCGCGCTGCCTGACTACCTCATTGTTATTGCCGATATTGTTTTTGCCATTGTTTTTCTTTATGCGGTGATAACCGCACCCTGGTACAAGATAAAGGACAACGAGTCCTCGCACGTCTTTTTCGGGTTGACGATTTTCACCATTGTGATCTGGCTGGTTCGTTCCAGTGTGGTCAACGGCATTCATTTTCATCTGTTGATGACAACCACGCTGTATCTGATGTTTGAGTGGCAGTTTGCTTTATTCGCCGTGATTCTTGTCCACATCGGCGTTTATGTGCTGGATGAGATTCCCCTGCACCTGATTCCGGCCAACGTGTTGCTGTTGGCCGGTGTACCGATTCTGTTTACGCATTACCTGCTGCTTTTTGCACGCCGCCGCCTGCCACCGAATTTTTTCGTGTTCGTTTTCGTCAACTGTTTTTTTGCCGCGGGTGCGTCAATGCTGTTGATCGGCCTGATTACCATCGGGATGTATTTTTTCTTTGCCAATTCGCTGGTTTTTCAACAACTGCAAAACTTTCTGCCATTTACCCTGATGATGTCGTTTCCCGAATCGGTGATGAACTGCATCATCATGATCGGCATGATTCTCTACCGCCTCTGCTGGTTTGCAACTT
>JAGRHW010000604.1 GCA_020444765.1 Gammaproteobacteria bacterium
TGCTTGAAACGCTGGGCTTGAAATCGCTGGACGAACTGGTCGAAAAAGTGGTGCCGGCGTCGATCCGTGACGAGCAGTCGCTGGATCTTGGCCACGGTGTTTCAGAAGAGCAGGCGCTGGCTGAGTTGCGGGCGCTGGCGCAACAAAACGTGCTGAAAAAGTCCTTTATCGGCCAGGGTTACTACGGTTGTCATACGCCGCAGGTCATTCTGCGCAATGTGCTGGAAAACCCCGGCTGGTACACTTCGTACACGCCGTACCAGCCGGAAATCTCCCAGGGACGTCTGGAAGTGCTGTTTAATTTCCAGACCATGATCACCGAATTGACCGGGCTGGATATCGCTAATGCCTCCTTGCTCGACGAGGGTACCGCGGCGGCCGAAGCGATGTCGATGTGTCACCGCATACTGCGTGGCAAACGCCAGCGTTTTCTCGTCGACGGGAATATTCATCCGCAAACCCTGGATATCATCCGGACCCGTGCCGAGCCGCTGGAAATACAAGTCGATGTCATCGACCCGGAACAGGGTGCAATCGACTGGCACGATGTTTTTGCGTTGATGGTGCAGTATCCGGACAGCGGCGGCGAAGTCAGCGATTTTTCCGCACTGGCCACTGAGGCGCATGAAGCGGGAGCCCTGATCGTCTGTGCCGCTGATCTGCTGGCTTTGTGTCTGCTCAAGTCGCCTGCAGAGCTTGGTGCCGATGTTGCAATAGGTAATGCGCAGCGTTTCGGTGTGCCGCTGGGTTTCGGTGGCCCGCACGCCGCGTTTATGGCGACCCGCGATCAATACAAGCGTAATATGCCGGGCCGCTTGATCGGCCAATCGCTGGATATGTCGGGCAAGCCTGCCTACCGGCTTGCATTACAAACCCGTGAGCAGCATATTCGCCGGGAAAAGGCCACCTCGAATATCTGCACCGCACAGGCTTTGCTGGCGGTCATGTCCACGCTTTACGCTTGTTACCACGGCCGGGATGGTTTGCAGGCGATCGCACATCGGGTTCACAAACTGACCGCACAACTGGCCGGTCAGCTCGACAAGCTTGGTTATCCGCTTACTAACCGGCATTTTTTCGATACCCTGAGTTTTCGCGTCGACGGTGACGTGCCTGCACTTTGCGGAAAGCTGGTCGAGGTTGGCTATAACCTGCGTCTGGTCGATGACTCAACGCTCGGGGTTTCCTTCGACGAGACGACGACTACCGACGATCTGCATGCCATCCTGACGGTGCTGGCCGAGCATGCCGGCAAGCCGCTCGATCTTGCTTCGCTGGCTTCGGATGCCCAGGAGACTTTGCCGACGGCCTGGCTGCGTCAGGATGATTTTCTGAGTCAGCCGTGTTTCAAGCGCTATCATTCGGAAACCGAAATGATGCGTTATCTGCGTCGCATGGCGGACAAGGATCTGGCGCTTGACCGGACCATGATTCCACTCGGCTCCTGCACCATGAAACTCAACGCGGCCGCTGAAATGGCGCCTGTCACCTGGCCTGAGTTCACGCAGATTCATCCGTTTGTTCCGGCCGAGCAAAGCCGCGGTTACCGCGCCATGATCGCCCAGCTCGAACAGATGCTGTGCGAATGTACCGGTTACGATGCCGGTTCCCTGCAGCCGAATGCCGGCAGCCAGGGTGAATACGCGGGCCTGCTGGCGATCCGTCGCTATCACGAAAGCCGCGGGCAAGGGCATCGCAATATCTGTCTGATTCCGAGTTCCGCGCACGGCACCAACC
>JAGRHW010000605.1 GCA_020444765.1 Gammaproteobacteria bacterium
GGCAAAAAAATCGGCCGAAGGTGTAACCAGCAGTATATCGGCGCCTTTTTGATCAAGCGGGAATTTGACCGCTACACCGATATCGTCCTCGACTTCTTCCTCGAGTGACTCCAGGGTATCTCTGAGCGCGGGTTCCGGCAGGCCCAGGTTGTTGCCGATTTTTTGTGCCTTACCGATAATTTCGTTGCTGTATTTTTGGCCGATTCCGATACAGGCCAGCACTTCACGGGCGGCCATGGTGATTTCGGCGGTGTCGATACCGTAAGGGCAGTAAACGGAACAGCGACGGCATTCCGAGCATTGATGGTAATAGCTGTACCAGTCGTCGATCACTTCCTTGCTGATATCGACTGCGCCGACCAGCTTCGGAAAATACTTGCCGGCAAATGTGAAATAGCGGCGATAGACCTTGCGGAATAAATCCTGTCTGGCGACAGGCATGTTCTTCGGATCCTTGGTGCCAAGGTAGTAATGACATTTATCGGTACAGGCGCCGCATTTTACGCAGCTGTCCATGTAAACCTTCAGAGACCGGTACTTGCCGAGTAACTCACCCATTTTGTCGATGGCTTTGCTTTCCCAGTTTTCGGGTAACTCACCCGGGTAACCCAAGGGTTCCTGGATTTGCGCTTTGGCAATGAACGGCTGTATACCGGCCATCGCTCCGGCTTGCAGTTTGGGAATAAGCGGGTATTCCTTGAGTTCGGGTGTTTCGAAATCTGCCACCAGTTTCTCCAGATTACAGAACGGTTTTCTCTAACTGTTTACGTTGACCAATTGCCGTCCGCTCAGGAAGGCTTTTTGTTTTCGTATTGCAGCGCCCATTTTGCGATATGGCGTTTTTCCCGCGGATTGTCGACCTGGTTCCGCGAGGGGCTGAAAAATACGCCGGGTGCATGTAACAACTTGCTGAAAGGAAATACGATCATCAGGGTCACGATCAGTAATAGATGAATCAGCAGGAAAAAATCAATCGGCAAGGGGTTGATATCGAAGCGCATCAAACCAAGGAAAAACAGCTTGAGACTGACGATATCCGTGTGCACGACATACTTCATGCCAAGCCCGGTCAAACCGATCAGGACCAGCAGGGCGAGCATCAGATGATCAGAGGGCGAAGTGATATAGCGGACACGATCGACCAGAAAACGTCGAGCCCACAGGCCAGCCAGACCGGCGATCATGCCAAACGCGGCGTATTTGCCGAACGGCTGGATAAAGGCAACCCAGCCCCAGACCGGATCGGTGAAATAACGGAGGTGGCGGGCCAGCACCAGAAACAGGGATACATGAAACAACCAGCCAAACAGCCAGATCCATTTATTGGATTTGAACAGGCTCTCGAATACAGTGACTTCTTTCAGCATTCGGTAAACGACCCCGCTGCGGGTGACAGGTGCCGGAGTCGTTGGAATTTTTAGAGGAGCGGGGACTTTGGCATAGGTGTATATGCGATAGCCTATGCCCACGACAAGAATTGCTGTCGCGACATAAAATAATATTGCATAGACTACTGTCAGAAACATCATGCCCCTGAAACTCCCGAGTATTGGTGATTGGGGTGGGCAGATTGCCCGCCCCATGGATTAGCTGGTGTTTGCGGTTTTTTAGACGCAACCGGTAGGCTTTGGCAGACCGGCATATTTACAAGCCTGCTTTGCCGGACCGTAGGGGAACAGTTCGTACAGATATTTGCTGTTGCCCTTGTCCTTGCCGAGTTTCTTG
>JAGRHW010000606.1 GCA_020444765.1 Gammaproteobacteria bacterium
CATGGAGTTCGGCGCGGGCCCTTCCGGTTCGATGATCGACGACATGGAGACCGGCGAGGGCTTCGTCAGCGAACTCAAGCATTTCTTCGCCCTGCTCACGGACACCGTTTTCCGGAGCGCGCTCACCAACGGCATGCTGTTCGGCATCTTCATCGGTGCCACGGTGTTCAGCCTGATCTTCCGGGCCCTGGGCGGCGACGACATCGTGATCGAGCTGGTGGAAGCGCTGGGCCTCGGGTCCTGGTGCCTGCTGTTCCTGATCATGGGGATCGTCTTCTTCCTCGGCTTCTTCTTCGACTGGATCGAGATCACCCTGATCGTCCTGCCGGTGTTCTCGCCGATCATCTCCGGCCTGGATTTCGGCGACCACGTCGACAAGTTCGAGGTCGTCTACTGGTTCGCCATCCTGATGGCCGTCAACCTGCAGACGAGCTTCCTCACGCCGCCATTCGGTTTCGCCCTGTTCTATTTGCGGGGAGTGGCGCCGGCGGCGGTCAAAACCACGCATATTTACAAGGGCGCATTTGCTTTTATCGCCCTGCAATTGGTGGGGCTGGCGATTACCGGCTATATACCAAGCCTGGTGAACTATCTGCCGTTCAGCAGCTATTTGACCTCCGACAACGCACCACCGCCGATCAATCCGCGCCTGCAGGCCTGCATGCGTGAAGACGTCTTTGAATACTATGACGGCAATAAGAATGAACTGCTGTCAGCCATACGCGCCGCACAAAGCCTGAATCTCGAATCCCTGCCGGAGAACTTGCGCGAATCCCTGAACGAGGGGTTTGCAACGGCGCAAACCACTTTCGACCGGGTTGCCGATGTCAGAAGTGCCCAAGCGGCGCTCAGCGCTTTTGAGGATGAATACCGGCCTATCCACACCACCGTGCGCGGCTTGCAGAATGATATGCGGGTGTTGCGTTCCAGAATAGAGGCGCTTGAGCAGGACGCTTCGCGCAACCGCCGGTCGGACGAGCCCAATGAGGACCTGAATACCCAGCTAGAGCAAAAAATCAGCGAACTTGAGAGTCAGCGGGACGACCTCGAATCATCCATTCCGCAAGCCTGGCAAGCAGCCAATGATAAGTATAAAAAGTTGATGCAAGGCCTTAACAAGGCGGTGCGCGACTATGAAGGCACGGTTGACGGCGCTTACGAAAAAATACCGCAACTGTTGACCCTGCTGGCGCAGACCGAGGCGTTAGAGGCGATGGAGGGTGATTTTGCCGAATTTGAAACGGTAGTGAAATCCGGCACTGAAGAGCAGGCTGAGGCGCTTATCAAAGAAGGTAACGTAAAGCTGGGCGAGCTGGATGGGGTAAGTAAAATAAAATCACAGATCAACAAGGCTGCCAAGGCAATGAAGCCCGGATCGGCAAATCCGGAGCAGGCGCTGGAGAGAATCGCCGAGGGCAAGGCGCTGCTCGATGAAGAGCTGGCCTGGCGCAAACGCGCCGTAACGGAACTGCAAGCGGGTATTCAGACCTATGACGAGGCGATCAGGCATTCAATCGGTTTGCGCTTGCAGGAGAAACTGCCGGAGGCGCAGGCCAAGAGTATTGCCATGTGCCAGTCGGTGCATCGCGATATTTCGCTTAACTTCTGAGAGCCTGTTACTCCGAATCAAAGAAACGTCATCCCCGCCTGCGCGGGAATGACGGGGTTACAGTTTCAAGGGTAGTCTTTAGCCTGTTACTCTGATCAAAGAAGCGTCATCC
>JAGRHW010000607.1 GCA_020444765.1 Gammaproteobacteria bacterium
GCATTGTTATATGTTTTCGCGGCGCCCCCCGAGATGCGCTGGTAGCGGATCTCACGCCGCCGGGATTACGCGGTGCTGCTTACGGATTACGCCAGTCTCTTGATTCCGTTGGGGCCTTTCTCGGTCCGTCACTTGCGATCGTATTCATGATCTGGCTTGCCAATGACATCAAATCCGTCCTGTGGATTGCTGTTCTGCCGGCCTTTATCGCGGTGGCATTGCTGATGGTGGCAGTCCGTGAACCCGAGCCATCGGAACAGGCGTCGGGACCAAAGACCCGTTTGACCTTCGGTGATTCCAAGCGTCTTTCGCGGGGTTATTGGCTGGTCGTTGCTCTTGGTGCTGTTTTTACACTTGCTCGCTTCAGCGAGGCGTTTCTGATTCTTCGTGCCCAGGATGTCGGGCTTGCGGTCGCCTACGTTCCCGCGATTATGATTGTCATGAATATTGTCTATGCCATGTTTGCCTATCCGGCGGGAGCGGCGGCCGATCGATTCTCGGGGCGGTCGTTGTTGATATTCGGGCTTGTAGTACTGGTCGTTGCCGATGTGGTGCTGGCGATGGCCACCTCGGCTTGGGTTGTATTTGTGGGTGCGGCCCTCTGGGGTTTGCACATGGCACTCACCCAGGGCTTGTTATCCAAGCTTGTCGCCGATACGGCGCCGGGCGAGCTGCGCGGGACGGCCTTCGGGATTTTTAATCTGGCGAGCGGCTGCGCACTGTTGCTGGCGAGTGTCATTGCCGGGTCTTTGTGGAGTGCGCACGGTGCATCGGCCACGTTTATTGCCGGTGCGTTCTTTGCTGTCCTTGCAGTCATGGGCTTGCTCTTCTACCGGCCGCAAGGACGAATCACGTCCGTGTGACGGTTGCTTGACAGGACCACCTGTTTATTCCCCGGCCAGATGCTCCCGTAAAATCTCATAAATCTCCGGCCGGTTTTCCCTGATTTCAGCCACGCTCAGTCCTTCGAGCGAGTGCGGGTATTTCAGCCATTCCTCGGTTTCGTAGAGGTAGTAGTCCGGTTCGAAGTCGACCTGCCTGCGCGAGGGCTTGTAGTAGGGCACGGCAATGCGGATGTCATCGGGTGTGTTGAGTCTGGCTTTGGCGCGCAGGGTGTTGACGGTGGCTTCGATGGAGCGGCCGGTGTCGAAGACGTCGTCGATGATCAGCAGCCGGTCGTGATGTTCAACAGTCTTGACGATATAATTCAGACCGTGCACGCTGACTTCGCGTGATTGATTGTCGATGCCGCTGTACGATGAGGTGCGGATCGCGATATTGTTGGTTTCGATGCCGTGGTATTGCAGGTATTCCTGGATGGCGATACCCATGGGCACACCGCCGCGCCAGATGGCGAGAATGATGGTGGGCCGGAATCCGCTTTGCAGAATCCGGTGGCCGAGCTGGAAGGAGTCTTCCAGCAGTTGTTGCGCATCGAGGTACAGTTTGTTCGCCATGCTGACTATCCATTGCTAAGCTTGTGTCTGTGCCAGAGTGTACAAGCGATTCGCGGGATTACAAAAGACACGATGAAAAAAGAATACATTGACGAGAACGGCCTGATTCTGGATTCCTTCCGGCTTGGCGTGAAGATTTTTGAAGAGGGTTTTCATCCGACGTTTATCGTCGGCCTGTGGCGGGGTGGCAGCACGGTGGGTATTTACGTGCAGGAGTGCCTGCAAACCCTGGGTGTGAGCAGCAACCATATAGCGCTGCG
>JAGRHW010000608.1 GCA_020444765.1 Gammaproteobacteria bacterium
CGACACTCCGGCACAAGCACCCAGAAGAAAGAGCACACTCAATCCCCAGGTCGAGCCCGTAGCCAGGAAAAGTTGATACTCCGACAAGAGCCAACTCTGTTTCAAAAACAGCGGGCGAGAGAGGACTCCCTGATCTCCGTAAAACATCTGCAAGTCGCGGGCTCGCAAAAGGATATCGAAAACGAAGACGCTCCCCAGCCCGATTCGAAAGAGAGCTAAAGCCCTGAGGTCGAGTGAGAGAAAGTTGGCCGGCTTGCCGCGATCTGAAGAAGGCAGGGGCTTAACCCCTTGGGGCGATTCGCGATTGAACCTGGATGAAGTATCCGTTGCGAAGCTGCTGGCTCTCAGGATTGCCGGCTTCCACGGTCACCTCGAAGACTTTATTTTTTGCCAGGCCGGTGTTGCCCCCTTCGCTTCCGTCGTAAACTGTCACGTTGAAGCCCGAAATGGCATCGGCGATCATCTTCTTTTTGGATCCGTTCGACTGGAAAGCGCTGGTAGGAGTGGAGTTGATGAAGGGGGCTACCACATTAGCAACATCGAGGTGCCCCGGACCACCACTCGGATCGTCCGGCACGGGCAGCACTGCGCGAATGATTTTACCGTTGAATTCCACCGGGTCCGGTTCGAAATAATAGGCGATGTATCGCTGCCAATAAATCTTACCGTTGAACTCGTTGAATCTGGTGGCGCCGTCTTCTGTCAGGGAGGTCGCGAAAACGACCCCGGTAGGTTCGCCGGATCCGGAATCGTAGTTTTTTGACACCTCGGGGGTCGCGTTGACCAATTCGGCCGAAATGACACCGAGGACGCGAATGGCCGACTGTTGTGCGTCCGATGCTTTGCTGTTGGTACGGAAAAGTTGCATCCCCTCCTGGAAGACCTGGAAGATACCGATCATCACGATGGACATGACGGCCATGGTGACCATCATTTCGATAAGAGTATATCCGCGGTGTTTTCTCACGATGAGGTTTTGAGGGCCTTCTTGTAAATCATACTGGAGTAGGTGACTTCGTTATTGTACCCGTCGCTATTGTCTCTTCCACCGGACGGAGAATTCCAGCGGACCGTGATCGTCAGTTGGCAGATATCCTCTGAAAAGAAGGTGTCGTCCAGTATCGCTCCCCCGGTATTGAAGACGGCTTCGTAAGCAACGTTGTACTTGATGTTGGCCGGGCGTCCGCGGACGATCCGTTTGACCTCCACCTCCTTCTCCGGACTCACTCCGTCCAGGGTAAGGAGAAATTCCCAGCCGTTGGCGACCAGTCCCTCGTTCGTGCTCCGGGCGATGGCGTTGGCTGCCACCACTTCTCCGGATTTGGCGAGGCTCTTTCCGTACATCACCCAGACGCCTGACAGAGCAATAGTCACCAGGATAAAGAGGCCGGTGGCTATGATCGCTTCAAGGAGGTTGTGGCCTTGAATCTTCGCCTTGAGCATCTAGACCTTGTTCATCACCAACATGCTTCCGCAGCCACATCCGCATCCGCAACCGGTCGCGGCGGCCGGTGCAGGGGCGGGAGCGGGAGCCGGGGCGGCCGCGGGAGCGGCGGCAGGTGCCGGGGCGGGTGCAGGTGCTGCGGCGGCCGCTGCTCCGCTGGGACCCAGGGTGCCGGTAGCCACCTGGGCTCCGCTGGTGATGCTAGAGCCGGTCAGGTAGTATCCGTAGATATCGGCGATGAGCGTTGGGTCGCGGAGAGAGACGTCGAAG
>JAGRHW010000609.1 GCA_020444765.1 Gammaproteobacteria bacterium
AACCGAGCATACAACCCAGCATCGCGCCAAAAATCAGGGTTCTTATAAATCCCAAGGTTCCAACTCCCATGAGGTTTGTTCAACGCGCGCTAGTCTAGCATGCCTTGCGAGACGAGAGCCAAGCGAAATGTCAAATTACATGTCCCGCAGATTATCGACCGGGCCCTCATAGGCCGGCAGCTCGATTACATAGCTGTCGACCGAGCCGCTGTCATGCCAGTCGGAGCCGAAGACGATGCGGCTGCCGCTCGGACTCATCGTCGCATGCGGCTCACCGAGATAGCTGTTGTAACCGCCATTGGCCGAGCCCTTGGCATGTGAACGATGATGCGCCAGCCGGCAGACTTCTGGTTTATCCGGGTCGGTATCGGCAAGATAGATCTCCGACAGCAACACTGGCGCCGGACGCAGATCGGTCAGGTAGGAAAACTGCTCGTAGCCGATCGTCGACAAGGCCACCCAACCCGGCCGCTGATGCCCGGTCGCGGAAATATGCGTGCCGCTGATCGGATCGCCGTAACCGGCAGAAGCGGAAATCACCGGGCGACAGCGGCCGTTGCTCAGATCATGCACGATCAGCGCGCCAAGCCCTTCATCCAGTGCGCCCCGGCAACCGTCCGGCGAGGGATCGAAGCCGGTCGCAAACAGCGCGTCATTACCGTTGGCGAGCCGCCCGATACTGGAGTGCGAATGGAATTCGTAAAAGTCCAGTTGCGCCTCGATACGCGACAGATCCGCGCTCAACACCCAGTCGTTGAGCAGATAACGTTCGCCGCTCGGCCCCGGCATTGGTGCGTACCAGGGTTCGAAACGCGTCCCCTCGCCGATATCGCGACGGGCAATCCGGCCGCTGTCGACATGATAGCTGAAGGCCACATCCCGCTCCGGCAAACCACAGCGGAAACCGAAGCTGTTGTCATCCCAGGAGGGCATCATCACGGCATTGCCGGCCTTGCTCCCCACGCCGTCGCCACAGACAGCGGCAAAATTCGCCAGCTCCACTTCGGTATCGGTTTGCGTGTTGTATTTCATCAGCGAACCGTACTGGGAAAACAAGGCGCTGATATAGAAAAAACTGGCCGGATCGCTGTGATGCCAGAACACCTCCTCGATACTGGCGGTGAGTATATCCAGCCTCTTCAGGCGCTCGTAGGTTTGCCCGTCGTACAAATAATGGCCGGGCGCCTCGCCGCTGGTGTGGTAGAGAATCATCAGCGACTCGTCGGCATTCCAGGTCTGGATGGTGCTGTACATCGGTTTGACGACTTCGCCGAAGCGCGTGTCGGAAATTCGCACGACCCTGGTGCCGAAGACCGGGTCCGTATAAGGCTCGAGATACGCGGGTTTATCCAGCGCCGGAATGACTTCAAACCGATTGTCGGTACGCAGGCCATGGCAAAGACTGTCGCTGCGGGAGCTGAACGTGATCGGCCGCTTGGCGGGGTTGCCGTCGCCATCGCTGCAGGCGACTAGTAGCAGGCCTATCGCCAACCCGGAGAAAAAGTACCACACCGTCAATGTTGAACAACCGGCGCTGCGCTCATCCATGCTCGTTTTACGGATTTGGTTGAAGTCCGTAGATTCAGGTCAGACTCGTCATGTAATCACAGGAGCGCCGCCAACCGCAAGCGGGCCCACCGCCTGAACAGCCGGCAACACACCTTTTTTGCGCACACCACCATCAACCTCAAATGACCTGGCGACATGCGTT
>JAGRHW010000060.1 GCA_020444765.1 Gammaproteobacteria bacterium
GAATAAAATCATAGTGCTTGATATCGGTTCGGTAACCGTAACTGCGATCGCCGGCGCCATGCTTGGTTAATATAAGACTCGGAGTTTTGTCGCCGAGATAACGGCGCAGTTTGGCCGAGGAAAGCTCGGTGCCGACGATCGCATCAAAGCCGGCCAGCAGCTTGCGATGTTTCTTGAGCATACGGCTTTTGCGGGGAAACTTCCGGTGGAAGCGGTAAAACAGGCGATAACCGAGTGTCGCCTTGAGCTGTCGCACCTCACAGTAGTGGTTCTGGTGCCCGGCGCAGAATTTTTCCAGCAGCCTTGTATTGTCGGCGGTTGAGGACAGAAGAACTATCTGGTGGCTTTTACCCAGCATTCTCGATAATTCGATGGCAATGGAAACGCTGTGATAGATGTGGTGAATGTCATCGAAATACAGAAAGGCGATTTTCATTGATCAGCACTCATTTGGAGCCGGAATCGATCATCGGTTCTTTCGCGGGCGATGCAGGCGGAGCGCTCATTTTGCGGACTTTCAGGTAGTGCTGCAATTTTCTGTAGGTATTGAGCGGCTTTTTTCTACGCAGAGCGGGCTGCAGTGTGGCAAATTCATCCACAGCCGTCAGCACGCGTTCGCTGCTTTTGCCGTCTGTATAGGGATGGTTCTGAGTGTTGAAATTATCGATCGCGTTCATCAGCCCGGGCGGACGCGACAAAGCGGTCTCAATGGCGCCTGGAAGATCCTTTACCGTTGTAATATTCAAGAGATGCGCACCTGGCTTGCGGTTTCTGAAGGTAACGGCGGGTTTGCCCTGCAGCAGGAACTCGGTAACGATCGAAGAGGTATCGCCGATCATGGCGTCCGCGGCCTTCAGCATGTCGATCGTACGGCTCGCGTCAAAATAACAAACGCTGTCACCATCCGCCAGCGCTTTGTAGCGGTTGACGGTATCGGGCGCCATTTTCGGGTGCAGGGTCAGCAGCCAGTTGTATTTTTCTTCAGCGATAAGTCGTTTGATCGGTTCCAGCAGATGCGGTGCGGCGCTCAGGGACTCGGTGAAAGTCGAAGCAAACATCAGAACCGGCCGGCGCTGATCGGCGAAGCACTCGCGCAGCTTCCTGTCGGTTGACTGAAACAGCGGGTCCATTTTCGGCCAGCCGGTTTCGGCAACCTTGAAATAACCGTATTTTTCGGCAAGTTCGCGAAAAGGACCGCTTGTCGACGGGCCTTGCGTGCAGTAAAGGTCGAACATCGCACGGATTCTGAAATGTCCCTTGCTGGCATCGCGTTTTTCGACATTAAAGCCGTGGAACAACTGGACCTTGAGCCCGGGAAAAATGAGTGGCACCCAGTTACTGGCGGAAAACACCGCCTGCGGATTGAAGGCCTGCACGTCCCGGTAGCCGGCCAGCCGCGTTTCATCGGGCTGCAGCAGGTGTTGCAAAGTGCCGCCGACTACCCATCCGGCCTGGTCTCCGCGCGCACGTATGGCCTGCTGCAAGGGGCGAAGAATCGGGAATGAATAAGGTTGCGATGCAAACAGAACAAAATGTTTGGCTGTCATCGGCTGGCTGGTCTCGGTTAAACTCGGTGGCTGGTTACACGAAAGGCGGGTTCGGCGGTCGTTACCGCAGCAACCCGGTCGGTTAATGGTCCTATCCTACTACGTGCTGAAAATCCCTTATACACTGGTCTGGCATTTTAAACGATTGACCGGTACGACTCCATCGGTTGTCTTTTACTGCGGGACACTGCTTGATCTGACGATTCTCGAGCCGGTGCAAAAATACCTGCAACCCCTGCCGATCGTGGCCAAGAACCGGGCCCTGCAAAAGCAATTGCAGGACAGGGGAATCACGGCCTCAGTACTGCCGAGTTTTCCGCGCGGGGTGATCATGGCGCGTCACGCGGCTTACAGGTTCCCGGTCGCCGGCATCAAAAAAATCTGCCTCAGTCACGGCGCTTACAACTTCAAGCGTTTTGCCAGCGCCAAAAGCCACAATATGCTTGATGTGTATTTTTTTACCAGCCAGGCCGATGTCGAAAACGCCCGCCGTGCTGGCATAAAAACCGGGGTGGCGGTGGGCTATCCGAAGCTCGACAAGGCCTTCGACGGTTCGATCGACAAGACGTTGCTTGATGAGCTGGCCGGCCGGATCGGGCTCGATCTGAATAAAAAAACCGTGCTGTTCACGGCAACCTGGGACAAGTCCGGCATTTCGGCGATTGACCGCTGGTATAAGGAACTTGCCGCTTTCACCGCCGATTACAATGTGCTGGTGACCGTGCATCCCTGGACATCGAAAGAACGCCTGGAAACAATCCGCAATACCGTCGGAGTGATTTTTATCGAGGGCTATGATGTGCTGCCCTATATCATGCTGGCCGATGTCTGCGTCGGTGACACCAGTTCGATCATCGGGGATTGCTGTGCACTCGACAAGCCGATCGTGACCTTCAGGGTGGACGACAACGAGCGCAGCGTCGCTGACGTGTCGGCGCTGATCCGTTCGATCAGCTGGCAGGTGGATACGCTCGACGAGTTGCTGGACACTTTACCCGTCGCTCTTGCCAATCCGCAACAGCACGCCGTGGAGCGCGCCAGGGCGAATAAAGTCATGTTCGACGAGCTGGACGGTCAGGCCGGGCGCCGGGCGGCCGAGGTGATTATCGGTTATTTTCCGGAACTGGCGCCGGATGCAACGGAAGCGGCTGGCTCAGTGAGTAGACGAAAGAGCCGCGAGTGACTTGTCCAGTTGCCGGGTCACCGCTTCGACAGTCAGTAAATCCATCGCCTCGGGATTACGCACACGCTGTCCCCATTTGACCTGATCCGGCGTTTTGCCGAACTCGGCGCTGATAGCTTGTGGATAGGCGTTCACGACCGCGTCGAGATCATTATACGGCCCGGTGCGCGCGGGATTGGACGTGGCGAAGAGCCCGATCACCGGCGTGCCGACTGCGGTGCCCATGTGCAAGGGCCCGGTATCCGGGGCGATAATCAGGCGGGCACGAGCCAGTACCGCGAGTAATTGTTTGATCGAGGTGCGTCCGACCAGATCGATCAGCGGCTGTCGTGCGCGCTGAGCGATACGATCGGCCATGTCCCGCTCCGCGGTGCTGCCGCCGCCGGTCAGAACCACCTGCAGACCATGTTTTTCCGCCGCGTAATCGGCGACCTCGGCATAGCGTTCAGCGTGCCAGTTACGGTAGTTGTTGCGCCGCGCGCTGCTGCAGGGATTGATCACCAGGCAGGGTCTGGCCGGATCGATGGCCTGGCGTGCGAAAGCAACAGCGTCCGGCGGAATCGGCGGCGTCCAGTGCATCAGCCGGGCATCGATGCCGATCGCCGTGAGAAAACCGAAAAAGCCGTCCAGCACATGTTGTCGGGCCAGCGGAGCGATTTTCCGGTTGCTGAACAGCCATTGAAAATCCGCCGCCCGTGCCTTGTCGAAGCCGACCTTAAGGGGTGCCTTGATCAACAGACTGATCAGGCTTGCGCGCAGAGCCGCCCGCATATGCAGCAGAATATCAAAGCGCCGGCCGCCAAGCTGCCGCCGCAATTGCCAGTAAGCTTTAAGGCCCTGTGATTTATCGAAAATGATAAACTCGATATTTTCCATGCCCTCGACCAGCTGGTACTCGGTTTTGCCGATGATCCAGGTCAGACGGCAATCGGGCCAGGCCTGCTGCAGGGTTCTGACGACCGGCAGCATATGCGTAACATCGCCGAGCGCCGACAAACGCAGCAGACAAACGGAGCGGGCGGGGCTTGGTGGAATGACGGACATAAGCGGTATTTTATGACACTTTCGGTAATACGCGACAATAATCTGTTTCTCTTGCATCCGCCGTCGGAAGCCGGCGTAAGCGCCGGCCTGTTCGATCCCAAGTGGCTCGAGTCGTCCGGTTTGCTGCTGGCAAGACAGAACGCAGGACGTGCCAGTGTTGCGTTTTTCAGGGAAGGCAATTACGAATTCGTATTACGCGACTACCGGCGGGGTGGCGCGGTTGCAAAAATCAGCAAAGGCGATTATCTCTGGACCGGACTCCGGCAAACCCGGGCCTGGCGGGAGCTGGCGCTGTTGCAATCAATGACTGAAAAACGCTTGCCGGTGCCAAGGCCGCGCGCGGCCCTGGTACGAAAATCCGGCTTGAGCTATCAGGCGGCCCTGATCACTTACCGGCTCGCCGAGACCGAAACCTTTGCCGACATGCTGAAAAAGAATCCTGTACCGGAAACGGTCTGGCAGGCCATAGGCGGGGTTATCCGCGTGTTTCACGATCACAATATCTGTCACGCCGACCTCAATGCCTCGAATATTCTGATCAACTCCGATCGGCGGATCTTTCTGATTGATTTTGACAAAGGCCGGATCATGCCGGCAGGCAGGGATGGCTGGAAATTCGACAACCTCGCGCGTCTGCAGCGTTCATTGAAAAAGTTCCACGGCCGGTATCCAGTGTTTCATTATTCCGCGGCAGCCTGGTCGTTACTGGCTAAGGGCTATGCAAATCGGGTAGGGCAAATATAAGCGCTTCAGTCACTTTTCGACAGCGCCAGCAGTTTTTCGTAATAGATATCGGAGATTCTGGATTTTTCCTCGCACACGCGCAGCGCGTTGCGGGAAAGTTTATGTCGTTTTGCGTCATCGTCGAGTAATTCACAAACGGCGCGGATCAGTTCGTTTTCGTTTTTTACCTGCAATACCGCGTGATTGTTTTTCAGCACCGAACATTCGCCGATAAAATTTTTCATGTGCGGGCCGGTAATGACGGCAGCGCCGAGCTGTGCAGCTTCGATCAGGTTATGACCACCACGTGTGATCAGCGAACCGCCCATGAAAACAACCCTGGCACCCGCTATAAAGCCGGGCATCTCGCCAAGCGTATCGGCGATATAGATACGGGTTTCGGCTTGTAATTGCTTGTTCTGGCTTCTTAACTGGATATGCGGCGTGAGGGCTTTCAGCTGGCGGACGATAGTGGCGCGGCGTTCGGGGTGGCGGGGCGCAATGAGCAGTAATTCATCGCGGCCGGCTTGCAGCCAGGCCTGACAAATTCGAAATTCCTCGTCATCGTGGGTTGATGCGGCCAGCCAGTAAGTCCGGTTGATGTCGGGGATTGGCATGGGCAATGAGGTATGGTGGCTGGCGAACTTGAGGCTGCCGACCACCTCGGCCCGTTCCGGTGACATGCCGAGTTGCAGAAAACGCTCGCGATCCAGCTCGCTTTTGGTCAGCACTGCGCGCAGGGACTGCAGGCATCGTGCATAGGTTTTCAGCAGCCAGCCGAAAGTGCCGAGTGTCCGGTCGGTAAGCCGGGCATTGAACAGTATGACCGGGATCGACGCCTTGTTACAGCAATCGAGCAGCTCCGGCCACAGCTCGGTTTCCATGATCAGCAAGGTTTTGGGTCTGATGCTTACCAGAACCTTTTTGATAATCGGGCGATAATCCAGCGGTAAATACAGGTGCAGGGTGTTGGGAAGTTGTTTGTTTAGAAAAACCGCACGTCCGGTCGGTGTCGTCGTGCTGACGAGTACCGGCGTGCCGGAGCCGTTTTGACTGAATTTTTCGATCACCGAGGCGGCGGTGTTGACTTCACCGACCGATGCACAATGAATCCAGATAGGCGCTTCGGTGGCCGGCAGCTTAAAACCCAGCCTTTGGCTCAAATAGATGAGGCCGCCGTCCTTGCTGGCGCGATAGACAGTGTAAAACAGGACGGCGGGCAGCAGGGCTACGGTTGCCAGCCGGTAGCGCCAAAGTCCGTAATACTGAAAGCGCTTCATTGATAAGGGTTCGGTAAGTCTTTCGACGCGGGTTTGAAGCGTTTGTGAACCCAGAAATACTGCTCGGGGTACTGGCGTATATGTGTCTCGAAGAGCCGGTTGATGGTTTCCGTATCGGCCTCGGGGCTTGCGCCGGGAAAGTTTTCAAGAAGCGGAAAAATATGCAGCTTGTATTTTCCCGGCTGTTTGCTGCGCACCGGCAGATAGGGCAGGATTTTTGCCCCGGTCATGCGGGCCATGCGGCTGGTGCCAGGGGTTGTAAGAACCGTTTGATTGAAAAAAGTCGAGGCGATACCGCCGTCACGT
This sequence comes from Gammaproteobacteria bacterium, assembly GCA_020444765.1. The sequence goes on from JAGRHW010000060.1 coordinate 6,084, forward strand.
TTTCTGACCGATTGATCGGGTGAATACCAGACCAGCCCACCGGCTTTCAGGTGGCGGATCATTTTGCGGATGTCGCGGTTGTCGATGATCTCGTCGACATAGCGTTCACGGCGGTCCCGCAACAGTGCGGCGTACAAGGGGTTTTTCGGCTCGTCGACGAGCGCCGCGGCGCCCGGGATTTGCGTTGCAATCCAGGAGCCGCAGAATTCCAGCGTACTGAAATGCGCCTGCAACAGGATCACGCCGTGACCGGTCGCCAGTGCCTGATCGAGATGCTCACGGCCAACCAGTTCGAAACGGTGGGCTATCCTGGACAAAGGCTGAAACCACAGGGTTGCGACCTCGGCGATGCTGTAGCCGATATTGCGGTAGACATCCCGTGCCAGCGATGCGAGGTTTTTTTCCGGCAGATCGGGGAAGGCCAGCCGCAGATTGGTATGACAGACCCTGCGTCGCTCCGGGAGAATAAAATACAAGGCGGAACCCAATCCGCCACCAACTTTCAGTTGCCATTCGAAGGGCAGGCGGGACAGCAGCCAGACCAGAGAGATACCAAACCAGGTCGGCCAGTAAAGAGGTGACAAAAAGTCCGCAGGTCTGAATCCGGATTGCCTGTTCTGCTTTCGCGTGATCATCGTTCGTATGTCAGGACCTGTCCATTCGCCCTGGATCAGCGAATCAGTTGCTTGATGATTTCCCTGAAATTCGGGTGTTGACTGTCCCGAATCCACTCATAGAGTACGGACTCGCGGTTGCTTATCTGGCCACCGGCCTGTTCGATTCGGCGCAGACCGTTGAGTTTGTTGGCTTCGGTGCGGGAACAGACTGCGTCTTCGACGACATACACCGAATAACCGTCATTGAGTAATGAAAAAGCGGTTTGCAGGACACAGACATGCGCTTCTATACCGCAGAGGATTATTTCGCGGCGACCGCTTAGATCGAGGTATTTTCTGAAGTTTTCATTGTCGTAGGCGCTGAAGGAGGTCTTCTCGATCACCCGGCTTTCCGGCGGCCGGGCGTCGAGCAGGGTGGGGTGCGTGCCGCCGAGCCGGTCCGAATACTGTTCGGTGAACAGCACGGGCACGTGCAGTATATGCGCGGCTTGTAATAATCGGCTGGCATTGTTGACGACATGAGTAATGCTCTTGCCTTCGACCGCGGCGATCAGTTTTTCCTGGATATCCAGAAAGACCACCAGGGATCTTTCCGGGCTGCACAAGGTTCCGCCGTGTTTTGTCACTGCGGCGTTAACCAGCCGTTGATGGCTTCCAGGTCGGTCAGTTCCAGAATGCCGGCGGCTTGCTTGAGCGCGAGCGTATTGAGGATATAGTCGTAGCGGGCGCTGGAATAATTGGCTCGAGCCCGGAAGACATCGCGCAGGGATTGCAGTACCTCGACCGCTGTACGGGTGCCGACTTCAAAGCCGGTTTCAGTGGCTTCCGCGGCAATCTGGGTCGATTGCAGCGCCCGCTCCAGCGCTATCACACGGCTGATGCCGGCCAGTACACCACGGTAGGCGTTGCGGGTCTGCTGGGCGACATTGCGGCGAGTCAGTTCGTATTGTTCGGCAGCCAGTTTTGCCTGTGACTTTGCCTGCCGGGTTTGTGAGCTGACCAGACCACCGGAGTAGATCGGAACATCGAGTTGCAGTTGCAGAGCGCCGATTTCACTGTCACCGGTGCCGCCGTCCTGGCTGGTGTTGGCATAGGATGCGCCCGCGCTCAAGGTCGGGAAGTGGCCGGATCTGGCCGCTTCGATTTGTTGATTAGCGATCTCTGCTGAATATTCGGCGACATGCAGAGAGAGGTTCTGGGTTTCGGCGGTGTTGACCCACATTTCGACCTCTTGCGGATCGGGTTTTATCAGGGGGGCCTCCTCTCCGAGTGGCTGGTAGTTTTCCACGTTCTGTCCGGTCACGACACGCAGCGCTTCACGTGCGTTTGCGAGGTTGTTCTCTGCAGCGATTTCTTCTGCCACAGCAAGGTCATAGGCCGCCTGGGCTTCCTTGACATCCGTGATCGCGATCAGTCCGACTTCAAAGCGTCTTTCCGCCTGTTCGAGCTGCTGTTCGATGGCTTTCTTTTCAGACTGGGCGAAAATCAGGTTCTCCTCGGCGGCCAGCACGCCGAAATAGACGCTGGCCGAGCGGAAAATCAGGTCCTGCTCGGCGGCCGTCAACTCGGCCTGGGCCTGGGCGATGGTCAGATCGGCCTGTTTCGAGACGATCCGGTTGGCACGGCTGTAGATCGACTGATTCAGCGACAGGGACAGTCTGTTGCTGTTATAGGTTTCGTTGCGGTCGTCGTTGACGTCGTTAAGTCCGGACGTGCCGCCAGCCTGGATTTGCGGCAGGAAAGCCGCTCTTGCCTGCTTGCGGGTTTCCAGGGCGCTTTCGTATTGATAGCTCGCGCTGCGGAACTGGGCGTCGTTTTTAAGCGCCAGATGATAGACATCGAGCAGATTTTCGGCCTGTGCCAGTCCATTTAACGCCAGGGATAAAGTGGCCGAAACTGCAACAGTAGAGGCTAGTTTAACTAGGTTCATTGTCAGAACTTCCAGTTTAAAAGAGTATGGTCAATCGTTTTTTGCAGGTTAGTCAATGATTGAAAAAAAGCAAAAAACAGCAGGATCAGGCCGGGTTGTCAAATACCGATCCGGGCTTGCTTTGCTGACGGCTTGATCCGTCCAAGGCAACCCCGTAAAACATGTCTTGAGACGTTTGCCGCCCGATCATTCAGGTCAGGAGTGTGCTAAAAATTGTCCAGCGGTTCCACCCAGGTTTCAAACAGTTTCTCTTCGGACCACTCCGTTTCAGATATCCGGGTTACCAGCACAGCGTGATGAACCGGGAAGTTGTGCTTGCCGACAAAGCAAAACAGTTTGCCGTCAATGGCCAGCTTTTCCTTACAGACGGAAGGAATATCGCTTGTCGAGCCGCTGAGCACAATGGCATCGTAAAGATCGCCTTTTCCGCAGTTCGCACTGGCGTCGCAGACCTCGATCTTATAGTTGCTGATACCAAGCTCCTTGAGTTTGTTGTCGGCGCCGCTTGCAAGCTCCGGAATGATTTCTAGGCTTTCCACATGGCGGCTCAGCGAGGCAAGACAGGCGGTCAGATAGCCGCTGCCCGTACCGACTTCCAGAACCTGATCGCTTTCACCAAGGGCGAGATTCTGCAATATGCGGCCCTCGATGTTCGGGTTGAGCATTTTTCGGCCATAACCGATCGGCAGGCGGGTGTCGCTGAAAGCCAGAGACTTGAGTGAGTCCGGCAGAAAATGCTCACGCGGTACCTTGGCGAAAATGTCAAGTACCCGTTGATCCAGCACGTCCCAGGGACGCACCTGTTGTTCAATCATGTTGTCGCGTGCTGCTTGGAGATTCATTATCGAATGTTCCGGCTTCGTGTGATCGTAAGAGTTTGCATATTTTTTTATTTTAACCTGAAACAAACCGATTGCGCAGACCTACTTGATGACGAAACGTAACAAACGGGTAGGGGCGGGGACGATGTTTGAAGCAGTGGCTCAGGCAAACCGCAGCGGTTGTTTTCCACCCTCCTGACCGTTGACGGGAGGATGGTTCTGGCAAAAAGCCGGCCGGCCGCAGAGTGAGTCCGGACTGCGGATGCTTCTTGTCAACCGGTGCCTACTTGGCTTATCAAGAACTCCTTTTGATTTGCCGTCGTGCCGGTTAGTGGATTGTCGCAACCAAAAAAATAGCAACATGTGCCACGTTGTGGCACATGTTTCAAGAGAGTCTGGATTGCGAAGCGGTTTAGCTTGCTTTGACGTTACTGGCTTGTGGCCCTTTCGCGCCCTGTTCGATGTCGAAGGTGACTTTCTGGCCTTCAGCCAGTGTTTTGAATCCGGTACCGTCAATGGCGGAAAAATGGACGAATACGTCGTCTCCACCACTGTCTTGCGCAATAAAGCCAAATCCTTTTGTTTCGTTAAACCATTTTACGGTGCCTGTTGCCATGATCTCAAAGCCTCAAAATTTATCAGTTACATGTTTCGCGACTGATTCAGAGATTGCAGTGGCTACAGGAAGTCCACACCGGCAACGACTAACTATCTGATGTCGCCTCTTAAGTGTACAAGATCCGAAGAGACTGTAAAGCAGATTTTACATTCAAAAGCCACTCCCTTGGCAGTTTCAAGATGGTTGACAGATTTGGCAAAAAATTGCCGGATTTCAGTATCGTCGTCATTTTTGTTCAATTTAATTTCATTTTCGCCAGGGTAGTGGTTGTGAATCAGGGCTGATAGTCTATAGAATAAAATTTTGACGCTTAAAATGCTGTTCCGCAAAAAAATATCTGGAAATCGGTCAAAATGGATGAGGCTTCACAGCCCGACCACGCACCCAAAGTGTCAAAAAGTGAGCGAAAGCGGACGGGTTTCGCCGTACTTCAGGCTAGCTGCCGAGCAGCCTCAAGCCCTTTGTTGATCCGCGTTGTGATGGTATCGCTCTATGAATCTTGGCTCTCAACATGCTAGTAAATTGCTCGGGAGTGGTTTCCAGGCGCATGTGGCGTGAAGTTGGAAAAAAATGGCAAGGTCATGTTGAATCGAATTGAAGTGCTGCTGGGAGACGCCCAGTCGCCTGGATTCTGCTATGACAGGAACAAGTATTTTATAATTGCCCTGTCGCATTATATCGATGCCCAGTTTCGTCTCCGCCCCCTGTCTTCGGAGTTGTTTGCCTCATTGCGCGCCATGAATGTTCGCGGTGCCTACAAGTTTTGGGACCGCTGGGCCGTTATGGTGAACAAGGGCAGGCAACCTGTCACCAGCAATCATATCGGGCAGTATCTGTTCGTGTTTGATAATCTGACCATCAAGGTGGCCATAGACACCTCCGATGGCCGCCATATCCACAATTCCGAAATTCTCGATTGGAGTGACCTTTACTTCAAGTGCAACTACTGGCCGGATGTCGACTATCCTGAAAAGGTGGTACCCCTGGTCAATGGTAACGGTACCTTATCACCCGCGAAAATCCGTAAGCTCGCCGGCTTGCGCAAGCATGAAAAGAAATATGATCTGGTTTACTGGTCGCGCATCTGGGCGGTACAGGGAACTAGTGTCGATGACAGTGGCGTCGAACATAATATCCGGATTTTCGAGGCCCTGGCCAAAGTTGAGGGCAAGACCAATCTGTTGGCGGTTTTCCCCGAGGAAATGAACAGCGACCTGTTGCAGGGTTACCGCAAACGGCTCGATGAGGCTGGCGTAAAGTGGCAGAACGGCTGGGGGAGTATTAATTCCAAAGCGCTATGGAATTCACTGGCCAGTGCACGGATCAATTTCCTGAGGCCTGGCAACCACCTGTGCGTTTCATGGCGTATGATGGATTTGCTGTGCATGGGCGCCTGTATCGTCCTGGACGGCGCGCCGTTTGCGCAATGGCCCAAACCCCTGGTCGACGGCGTTAATTTTATCGAAACTGGCTGCACGCTTTCCCCCGATTATGAATTGCCGAGCATCGATCGGTATGAGCAATTAACGAGCAAAGTATCAGCATTGATAGCGGATCCGGATAAAATTCTCCAGATCTCGGAAAACAATATCCAGTACTTCAATGAGTTTGCCTCGATGAAGGCTGTCGCCCATTACATCCTGAGTATCGTCGAGCAGAAATACCCTGAGCTGAGCGCGCTTATTCAGGCGATTTAGCTTCGGCTGCTTTCGGGCGCCTGTTATTCCTGCGTCGGCCTTTCCCACTGGTTCCGCCTTTTTGGTCATCGTGTCCCGAGCGTTTTTTGCGGGCCGTGGTGCTTCTTGGTTTTCTTTGCGGGGGCTTTGGCGTAACCAGCAAGTCATCGCTGATGGGTGCAGTCGATATGGATTTGCCGATGTACTGCTCAATGTCGATCAAGGAAAAAGCATATTCGTCACAGGCAAAACTGATTGCTTCGCCGGTCTTGCCAGCCCGGGCGGTGCGTCCGATTCTGTGCACATAGTCTTCAGCATTTTGCGGTAAATCATAATTGAAAACATGCGACACATTGTCGATATGCAAGCCGCGTGCGGCGACATCAGTGGCGATCAGTATCGGCAGCTGACCGTTGGCGAAATCCCTGAGTATGCGCTGACGCTTGTTTTGTCTGACATCGCCCGAGAGCAGACCGCACTCAAAGTCGTTGCCTTTCAGGAAAGCCTCGACTTTTTCCCCGGCACGTTTGGTATTGACAAAAATCATGCTGCGGGCCGGTGACAAATGGCGCAGCAAACCGATCAGCAGAGGAATTTTTTCTTCGCTGGATGGGTGGTAAAGCGTCTGATTGATGCCGTCGGCGGTGATGGTCTGAACGTCGGTTTTGACATTCTCGGGGTTGTTCATATGTTCGTAGGCAAGCTCCATCACCCGGTGCGAGAGAGTGGCTGAAAACAGCATGCTCAGGCGTTTTTCCGGGGCGGGCATACGACGCAGCAGATAGCGTATATCACTGATGAAGCCGAGATCGAACATGCGGTCAGCCTCATCCAGTACTACGCTTTCTATCTGTTTGAGGTTAAATACGCCTTGCTTGAAATAATCGATCAGGCGGCCCGGTGTGCCGATCAGAATATCGACGCCTTCGGCGATACGGTTTCGTTGTTTCTCGTAGTCGGTGCCGCCGTAGGCGATAGCGACCTCAAGCTTGCAGTGTTTGCCGATCATGCAGGCGTCGTTATAGATTTGCAAGGCGAGTTCGCGGGTTGGCGCCAGAATCAGTGCCCGAGGTTGAGGATTTTTTCTTTCGCCGGGCGGGTTCAGCAGCAGTAAACGGAACAGGCCGATCAGAAAAGC
>JAGRHW010000610.1 GCA_020444765.1 Gammaproteobacteria bacterium
TATGGCCGGGCTTCTCAAACCGTACGACGCCTATGATCTGGTTGCCGGGCTCAAGGCATCCTGTGATATTCCGGTTACGCTACACAGTCATGCGACCACCGGGCTCAGCACCGCTTCGCTGGTCAAGGCGGCCGAAGCCGGCATCGACATGGTCGATGCGTCGATTTCCTCGATGAGTATGACGTACGGCCATTCCTCGACTGAGACGATTGTGGCGATCATGGAAGGCACCGGCCGCGATACCGCGCTCGATCTTGGTGCGCTGGGAGAAATTGCCGCCTACTTCCGGGAAGTCAGAAAAAAATACGCAAAATTCGAAGGCGCGCTCAAAGGCACGGATTCACGCATCCTGCTGGCGCAGGTGCCGGGCGGCATGTTGACGAATATGGAAAACCAGCTCAAGGAGCAGGGCGCGGCTGACCGCTTCGACGATGTACTGAAGGAAATTCCGGCGGTGCGCAAGGACCTCGGTTATATCCCCCTGGTTACGCCGACCTCGCAGATCGTCGGCACCCAGGCGGTGCTGAATGTGCTGACCGGTGAACGTTACAAGAATATCGCCCGCGAGACGGCGGGTATTCTCAAGGGTGAATACGGCGCGACCCCGGCGCCGGTCGATCAGGAACTGCAAGCCCGGGTACTGGACGGCGCTGAGCCGGTCACCACCAGACCGGCCGATTTGATCGGCAACGAACTCGACGCGCTGACCGGCGAGTTTGACAAACTTGCCGAAGAGCACGCTATCAAGGTTGCCGACAACAAGATAGACGATGTCTTGACCTACGCGCTGTTTCCGCAGGTCGGCCTCAAGTTTCTGCGTAATCGGAACAATCCAGACGCGTTCGAGCCGGCGCCCGGCACAAGCGCCGAGCCCGCACCGGCGGCCAAACCCGTGGCCCCCGCACCGGCTGCAGTTCCGGCCAGTGAAAACTATCTGGTGGAAGTGGATGGAAAATCCTATCAGGTGAAAGTCTCCGCCGGTGGTCAGCTTGAACAGGTGACGCCCGCCAAACCGCAAACCGCGGCACCGGCAGTCAAACCGGCCTCCGGCGGCACCACCATTGCAGCGCCTTTGTCCGGCATGATATCCAAGATCAACATCGCGGAAGGCAGCTCGGTCGGTGAGGGCGATGTGGTGTTCATCCTCGAAGCCATGAAAATGGAAACCGAAGTACGCACCACTGTGGCCGGCACCGTCGAGACGATCCACGTCAAGGAGGGCGATATGGTGCAGGCCGGTGATGCCCTGATGGTTGTTGCCTGATGGATATGGGCATGGAGCTGCTTTGGCAATCCACCGGGATTGCCAATATCGTCTGGGGTCAATTGTTGATGATGCTGGTCGGCGCTCTGCTGATCTATCTCGCGATCGCGAAAAAGTTCGAACCGCTTTTACTGCTGCCGATCGGCTTCGGTGCGATACTCAGCAATATACCGTTGGCCGGCATCGGCGGCCCCGACGGATTGCTTGGTCATATCTATCATGTCGGCATAGAAACCGGGGTATTTCCGCTGCTGATTTTTATGGGCGTGGGCGCCTTGACGGATTTCTCCGCACTGATCGCCATGCCTTCGACCCTGTTGCTGGGTGCAGCGGCGCAGTTCGGTATCTTTGTCACCCTGCTTGGCGCACTGGCGTTGAATCTGATTCCCGGCTTTGAGTTCACCCTGGCCGACGCCTCGGCCATCGCCATCATCGGCGGCGCGGAC
>JAGRHW010000611.1 GCA_020444765.1 Gammaproteobacteria bacterium
CGAAGATTTTGGTTTCCATGGTTTCCGGGCCGGCAAAACGCAGGTTGGCTTCCATACCGGTCAGCGCATCCGGTGAGAACGAGCAGCGCTCTTCGATCATCAGGCGAATCTCATCCTCCCAGTCGATATCATCCGGGGCAAAGGTCACCAGGCCAGCTTCCAGCGCCATCTGACCGTCAAGCGGCTGACCGATCAGTTCACGGGCCCGCTCAAGCGATTCCGGTTCACCCAGAAACCGTGTTTCCAGACGACTCAGCCCGTTGCTCATGGCCATCGGGCCGAAGTTAAAGGACGACAGTGTCAGCGTCGGCGCCGGCAGATCCACGCCTTCCATGGTGCCATCGAGCATGTAGCTGCGGTCGGCGGCAAACATCAGCTCGGCGAGGATGCCGGTATAGCAGCTGCCGGGCTCGACCAGCGCGAACAGGCTGCGCGAGGTCAGATCGACACGCTTGAGCGTACGCTTCCAGTACAGAATGATTTCGCGCATCAGCCAGTCGCCGGCGTTGTCTTCAAGGATTTTCTCGTGCGCCTGGACCTTGGCGGCATCGCCTTCGGTGCGGAACATCAGACTGCCCTGCTCGCGCTCGTTGCTGCGCAGATGCAGCAGCAGGTCATCGAGTTCGCGGGCCAGTGCCAGCGGATAAAAGTCCGCGCCCTGCGCCTTGGCTTCAGCCAGACTGCCCGGCGCATCGTCGGCAGGTGCCGCCAGCGTGATGGTCACCACCCGGCGCCCGCGATCGATCTCGGCGCGCACATGCTTGTATTGAACCGTGCTTTCGCCGATCTCGCGCTTCAGCGGCGTCAGCTTCACACCCTGCTCGCCGGTCGGACGGTCACTGTCGGCGGCAAAAGCGGCGGCGCGCTCGGCGACGGTATCGGCAAATTTCGAAGTCGGCACGGTTTCGTCCACCAGACGCCAGTCGACGGCACGCTGACCACGTGCGCCTTCCTCGATACTGCTGAAAATATCAGCATAATCGCGGCGCACCTTGCGCTTGTCGACCACCCGTGTGAGGCCGCCGGTACCGGGCAATACCGCAAGCAGGGGAACTTCAGGAAGCGCCACGGATGCATTACCGTCGTCGACCAGCATGATGTAGTCGGTCGCCAGAGCCAGCTCGTACCCGCCACCCGCTGCTGAACCGTTGACCGCGCAGATGTAGCGCTGACGGGAGTTATCGCTGGCGTCCTCAATGGAGTTACGCGTCTCGTTGGTGAATTTGCAGAAGTTGACCTTGTGCGCGTGGCTGGATTGACCCAGCATGCGGATATTCGCACCGGCGCAGAAGATGCGGTCCTTGGCTGAACGCATCACTACCGCGCCAACTTCCGGATGCTCGAAACGCAAGCGCTGTACGGCGTCATACAACTCGATATCCACGCCCAGATCGTAGGAATTCATTTTCAGTTCATAGCCCGGCACCAGCCCGCCGTTTTCGTCGACATCCATATCCAGATACGCGACGTTGCCATCAAAGCTCAGTTTCCAGTGCCGGTATTTGTCCGGCTGGGTTTGAAAATCAATCATTCCGCTCATGCCTCATCGTGTGGTGTTGTTATTTCGTTAAAATGCATTATATTACATAAAATGACCATATCAAGACTTATTTTGACTTATATTTCTTATTTTGGCCAATCCAAACCATAGACTTGCAAAAAAAATCATGTCTATCGAGATTACACTGAAATAACGTGGATCTTTTCTAC
>JAGRHW010000612.1 GCA_020444765.1 Gammaproteobacteria bacterium
GTTACGTCCCTGGCCGATGTGCTGCAGGTCGGTGATGTCATCTATACCGAATTGACCGATCAACCAGGGCAGGTGTTGCTTTCGCAATTGCCGGGCGTCGAAGGCGCGCTGGTTTCGATGCAGCCGAAAACCGGCGCGATTCTGGCGCTGGTCGGCGGTTTTGACTTTCATCGCAGCAAGTTTAATCGGGTGACCCAGGCGCGAAGGCAGCCCGGCTCCAACTTCAAGCCGTTTATTTATTCCGCGGCGCTGGAAAACGGCGATACGGCGGCCACCATCTATAACGATGCGCCGGTGGTTTTTCACGACTCTGCGCTCGAAGGCGAGTGGCGCCCGGAAAACTATAGTGGCCGGTTTTACGGGCCGACCCGGCTTCGGGAAGCGCTCGTCAAATCGAGAAACCTGGTGTCGATCCGGGTTTTGCGGGGGCTTGGTCTGCGCAAATCGCTGGATTATGTCGCCCGTTTCGGCTTTGATATCGCCAAATTACCGGCGGACTTGTCGCTGGCGCTCGGCAGCGGCTCGGTCACGCCCTTGCAACTGGTCAATGGTTACAGCGTTTTTGCCAATCAGGGTTACCTGACGACGCCGTATTTTATTGATCGCATCGAAGATGCGTTTGGCGAAACGATATTTACCGCGCCAGACGTTATTTTATGCGACCAGGTTTGTGAAGACGAGGCCGCTGTGGCTGAGTCCGGTCCTTCCTCGGAAGAAGTGCTCAAAGTCAGTCTGGCCGAGGAGAATGAAGCGGAAGTAGAGGCGGTCGCTGATTCCGGCGACATGCCATCGCAATCCGAATCCGATGAAAACCCGGAGGAGGAGCAGGGCGCGCGTTTCGAGAAAGTCGAGAAAGGTCTCATCAGAGCGCCTGCTGTCATTGATGAACGTAATGCCTATATCATGGCGAATATCCTGCGTGAAGTGATTACACGGGGTACCGGGCGCAAGGCCCTGGTCCTGAACCGCAAGGACATCGCCGGTAAAACCGGCACCACCAATGATCAGCACGACGCCTGGTTCTCGGGTTTTAACAGCGAAGTCGCGACCTCGGTGTGGGTGGGCTATGACGAACTTGAGCCGCTGGGTGCGAAAGAAACCGGCGGTCAGGCGGCGTTGCCGATGTGGATCGATTATATGAAAGTCGCCCTAGACGATATGCCCGAAGACACTTTCACCCAGCCGGCGCGGATGGTGACCGTGCGGATCGATAAAAAGACCGGTGAATTGACCAACGGCCGGAACCCGGAAAGCATGTTCGAAATCTTTACAGTGGAGCGGGCGCCCAGCGCGATGCTGACATCGACCTCGTCCGACGACAAGCGAAAGAAGCCTTCGCAGCAGGGGTCGGGCGGCTTCGGCAAGCGCGCCCCCGAGCCGCAGGAGCAGTTGTTTTAGTGCCGGTTTTAGATGGTTTTGTGATACTGCGGACTTAATTCGGCGACCGCTTCAATCATCACCGTCAACCTGTCCGGATCGACGTGCTGATGGATGCCGTGACCGAGGTTGAAGACATGACCCGGCCCGTCGCCGTAACTTTGCAGGACCTTACCGACTTCGGCGCGGATTTTTTCCGGGCTGGCATACAGCACGCAAGGATCGAGATTGCCCTGTAAGGCTACCTTGTCGCCGGTCAGGCGGCGGGCGGTCGAGAGGTCAGTCGTCCAGTCGACGCCGAGCGCGTCACAACCGGTTTGCGCGATTTTATC
>JAGRHW010000613.1 GCA_020444765.1 Gammaproteobacteria bacterium
CCCGGGGATCAGCAGCAAGCGCTTTACTGGTATGAAAAAGCGGCCGAAGCCGGCGTGGCGGCGGCGCAGTTGAATCTCGCGGTAAAACTGGATGAAGGCGAGGTCGTCGCCCGCGATCAGCGCCTCGCCGCGCATTGGTACGAACAGGCGGCGGTCAATGGTGAAGCGCAGGCGGCCAATAACCTCGGCGTGTTGTACGCCATGGGTGAGGGCGTGGCGCGTAACGACTCACAGGCTTATATCTGGTTCGATATTGCCGCCCGGCTCGGCAACCCGAAAGCCAGCCGGCATCGGGAACGTGTGGCGCGTGAACTCAAGCCCGAGCAGCGGCTCGCCGCCGCCAGAGCGTCGGAAGACTGGATACAAAAACACCAGGGCTGAAAATCTGTCATTGGCAACCGGTTCAAGCCGAAAGAAAACAAAAAAACGGCGTCTTTAAAGACGCCGTTTTGCTTGCCTGCCGGACAAAGCCAAGGGCTCAGGGCATGTCGAATGCCGCCGCTCCGTAATAATACTCACCGTCGACAGCGATCCGGCTATAAGCCGGGCGCCAGTGCTCCTGAGGGTTGGCGCTGTCGCTGGCGATGACCCGCCAGTACCAGGTGCCGGTGGTCAGAACGCTGCTGTCGATGGACGCATTGATGCTGGCGGCAGCGCCGGCGGTTTTGACCGGTGTATTGGGAATATCCTTGACGGTTGCGACGACCGAGCTGAACGCCGGGTCGTTAGAGACGTCGAGCGTGTAGCTGATCGTGTCGCCCTGAAAGTCGAATGACGGTGCCCAGCTGAACTCCACGGTACCCGCGCCCGGTGTTGCGGAATACAGGGCAAAGGCCATCGGCCAGCCCGGATCGTTGATAAAGTTATCGTGATTGGTCTGCACGCGTCCGGCCATTTCACCGGTCTCGGCGAGCCACTCGACCAGCTTGTCTTCATCGCTCGTACCCAGCATGTATTGCAAGTCCGGCTGGCTCATCAGGATCGGCTGAATCACAGGCCGATAACTCTCGACCAGACCGTTGATTGTTGCTTCATTAAGCTTGCCGGCGTTCAGCTCCTTGACCCGGGCGACGAGTTTTTCGTAGGAGCCGGTTTGCTGCAGCCAGGTGCGGATCAGTACCGAATCCCACCATTTGGACACGCCGTATTCCATGCGCCGGCGTATCGCTTCCTGTCCGCTGTAGTCATCGGGGTTGTTTTCGGTTTTGAACGCGCCGTCGTAATCCCAGGGCAGAATGTAAAACTTTTTGCTGCCCAGCGGGTTATAGAGATAGTAGTTTTCGAAAACCGTGTTGGCGTTGCCGAGCAGGATGTTGACAGCCAGCCAGGTGACGACGTTGTTTTCGTTGAAATAGGTGTCGAGTACGGTTGCCGGGTTTGCATCCGGATCGTTCAGCGCGTCCAGCATCTCGATCAGAAGACGATGGTCTTCACCGCTCTTGATTTCCAGATTTCTCTCGAACAGGTCTTCGTCAACCGGCGAGCCGTCGGCGTTGATCTGCAGACGGTCCTCCAGGCGATTGAAAGTGAAGTTGACGGTTTTGTAAATGGGCGAGTCGGCCGGATAAGCGCGGTTGGCCAGGTATTCGTCACCGACGTACTCGACATGGGTGTACAGACCGTAGTCTTGCGATTGCCCTTGATCCTCGATAAACAGATGCACGAACTGCGTGCGCAGGCTGTTGAGGTGATCGATATCGCTCATCAG
>JAGRHW010000614.1 GCA_020444765.1 Gammaproteobacteria bacterium
TTCGCCATCCATGATCACGTACTGCGGTGGCCAGTAAGTGCCGGCAATCGCGTATTTGTCCTCCCAGCCCTTGTATTTTGACGTTTCGACAGAGCGGGCTTCCATACCGACCTTGATTTCAGCGACGTTGTCGGGTACCTCCATCCACAGATCGATCATATTGATCTTGGCATCGCGGCCGATCACGAACAGATAGCGTCCCGAGGCTGAAAGCCGAGAGATATGAACCGCGTAGCCGGTTTTGACGATGTTGACGATTTCCTTTGTGTCGCCGTCGATGATCGCAACTTCTCCACTATCGCGGAGCGTGACGGAAAAGACGTTTTGCAGATTGATGTTGTTCATCTGCTTGTCTGGCCGCTGTTCGGGCGGAACCAGGACTTTCCAGGAGGCTTTCATCTCGGCCAGTCCGTATTCCGGTGGTTGTGGCGGTTCATGCTGTAGATAACGCGCCATCATGTCGACTTCCTCTGCGGTCAATTCACCAGAGGTTCCCCAGTTCGGCATGCCGGCGGTTGAGCCATAGTTGATAAATGCCTTGAGATAGTCGGTACCGCGCACGCGTGTCAGGTCGGGTGTCAAGGGTTTTCCCGTGGCACCTTTTCTGAGAACACCGTGGCAGCCGGCGCAACGTTCAAAAAAGATCTGCTTGGAACGCTCGAACTCGTCCTTGGTCATCTCCGGACCCTCGCCGGTTACGAGGTCTTTGGTGGTTGACGGATCAATCGTGGTTGGCGCGCCTTCGTAGTTGAGTTCAGGTTGTGAACCACTGGGGTGCGTGGTTTGGCTCATGCCGTCGCTCGCCGCCAGCAGCAAGGCTGACACCACGGCGATATGACAGGCGGTTTTCTTGGGGGTCATGTTCTGAGTCCTCCGACCAGCTGGAAAATGAATCTTGAGGTTGCGGCGTTTGAAAGTGTAGGAGTGCAGGATTGAGCTGCCTTGATAAAAGTCAAGGCTGACCCGGACATAAAAAATGAGCCTGCTGACGGGATGGTTCAACAGCGTTTTACCGGTTTAAAGTGCAGAGTTTGACTTGATGAATGTCAAGGTCGACCCGAAAACCCGATGCTCCAATCTACGCGCACTGACGACATTCACAGGAGCAAGCTATGTCACAGGTTTTCACGAAAGCGATGGCTCGAAACATCTTTTATGGCGGGAGTTTCTTTTTCATTCTGCTGTTTCTGGCGCTGACATTCGATACCAGTTCTGCATTACCCGAACGCGACAACCGCGGAGCCATCACTGAACAGGTTGCTCATGGCAAGCGTCTTTGGGAGGAGTACAACTGCATCGGTTGTCATACGCTGCTTGGCGAAGGCGCTTATTTTGCGCCGGAATTAGGCAATGTCTACAAACGTTTCGGCAGTACGGAGGTGATAAAGGGATTCATCAAGAGCAGACCAAAGGACGGGATACCCGGTCGTCGCAGCATGCCTCAGTTTAATTTCACCGAGGAGGAACTCGATGCGCTCGCGGAGTTTCTGAAATATTCCTCTGAAATTGATACGGCAAACTGGCCGCCGAATATCCAGGGTTAAGCAGTAAGGAGAATCAACATGCAATATCAATCACAAGCTGTAGCAAAGCTCTACTTTATCGCCGCCATCGGGCTGTTTATCGGACAGATCCTGTTTGGCCTGATCCTTGGCCTTCAGTACGTCATCGGAGATTTTCTTTTTCCTGAAATAC
>JAGRHW010000615.1 GCA_020444765.1 Gammaproteobacteria bacterium
AAGCCTGGTGGGAGGAAATCGAACATGAAAGCCTGCGGCCGGTGCCGCTGGCCGGTCAACAGATAGACGCTTTTGAAACCGCCGAGATCAATCAGCATCTGCTGGAACGAAAACTGGTCTACAGCGCCGGTTACGGGCAGCGCGGCAAGGCGCATTTCTTTCTTGGTCGTCTCGAGGACATCAGCGAACGGCGGCACTTCCAGATCATCGTCAGCAGCGATGAATACGCCCGCGATCTGGTCTCGCCGGTCGCCATGACGCTGGATCGGACGATTTTTCTGCGCCGTCAGGCCCTGCAGCGTCTGCTCTGGGAAAAAGTCCAGGAAATATCATGGAACAAAGCCGAAACCGCGCTGGCACGGAGTCTTCAAGGCTGGGATTTCAGCGGTAATCCGGAAAATGTCCTGCGACAGGCGGCGGAGCGCTTTCTCTCGGTATTTGCCGATCACGAAATCGGCGAAGTCATGGCCGGCGAGCACCTTGGTGAACGCTGGGAAGACATGCTCGGCTCGCACCTGGACAGCCGCCTGGAACTGCAACTCAGGGCTGTACGGGATTTTCTCGCCGATCACCTGTCCACCCTGCCGCATCTGCTGGAGGAAATGGACGAACAGTGCCTGCATTTTTACTTCGGCATGCTGTCACCAATCCGTAAAACCGTCTACCCGCGCCTGCTCGCGGCCTACGATCGCTGGCGTGAATCGGCCGACCCGGAGCCCTTGCGGCAACTGGTCGAAGAGCGCGTTTCCGATTGGCTGATCGCCTGTGAGGACATCCTCGCCGCACATGAGTCACAATCCACCGGTGGACAACAACGTGTCGCCGACACCCTGGAGCAACACCTTGAACGCATCAATCGAGACTGAAAACCACACGCCTCTGTCGCTGCTGAAAGAGGTTAAACCAGGCAGTTTTATTTTCGAGCAACGCGGTGCTTTAAGTCTCGATAGCTGCAGGAACATCATCCAGCGGTTTGAAAAAGCCGAAGAGGAGCAATACCCGGGGCGCATCGGCCAGGGCGCGGCCGAGGATTTCAGCATCAAGCAATCGACCGACCTCGTTATCAGCGGCAAATCGCACTGGCACGATATCGACCGCCTGCTGTTCCATTCACTGGGCCGGGCAATCGTCGATTTTCGTAAAACCTATGGTTTTTTCAACGGGCCGTTCAAGGATATGGGCTATGCCCTGCAGCGCACAGCGGCGCAGCAGTTTTATCACTGGCATATAGACGGCGGCAGTCACGAGTTTGCCGATCGTCAACTGGTGGCTCTCTGGTATCTGAACGACGTCGAAGGACCCGGTGGTACCACGGATTTCAGATTCCAGGATGTGCAGGTCAAACCCGAAGCGGGCAAGCTGATCCTGTTTCCACCGTTCTGGACCCATGAGCATCGTGGCGCGGTACTGGAACAAGGCGTGAAATATATCGCCACCACCTGGGTGGTTTTTGCCTGACAGTCCGCTCTGCTAAAAGGAAAACCGGGTTTCGTTCATGTCACCGCTGGTATCTATATCCACCGCCGTCACGCCTTCCAGGCGACTGAGAATATACGCGCTGAACATGCCTATACCCGCCTGGTTGCCGTTTTCAATGGCGGTAAGCAATTTGTCGGCGACGATCTGGCAACGCTGGCTGGTATCAGGACTTTCAACCCAGGTCCGGCTCATCTGCCAGCCCCGCTGCATGTC
>JAGRHW010000616.1 GCA_020444765.1 Gammaproteobacteria bacterium
TCAAGAATATAATATTTATTGATCCAGGGCGGCACAATCAGCAGCGGTTGCTTGAGCACCTTGTCGGTCGAGGGCGAATACTGCAACAACTGGAACATACGGTTTTGAAAAACCACCTTGCCGGGCGTGACGGCGACGTTTTTTCCGAGCTCGAAAGCTTCGGTATCGGTCATGCTGATACGCAACTGACCGTCACCCTCCTCCAGATCGGCCAGCATGTTCTTGAGGCCGTTGACGAGGTTCGCGCCGTTGGTTTCGACGGTTTTTTCCACCACCGCCGGGTTGGTCAGGGCAAAATTAGTTGGCGACATGGCGTCCAGATAACGCTCGGTAAAGAACTTCACTTTCTCCGCCGTGTGTTTGTCCAGCCCTTCGACGTCGGTGACCAGATTACGCAGCCATTGCGAAGTCAGCAGGTAGGACTGCTGTATCGCTGCAAATATGGGTTTTTCGCTCCAGTCTTCATGTCTGAAACGCCGGTCAGACGCATGCGGCTCGATCACCGACTCGAAAGTGCCGCTGAACAGACTGCTCATTGCCTGTTGAGTAAGCTGGATGCTGTTTTGCCAGAACTCGAGCCCGTCGTTGATAATTTTTTGCGGGTTATTCGCCAGCGCGCTGGCCCACTCGGTGTAAGCCGATGTCAGCTTGAAAGGGTCCAGATCCATCTTTTCATAAGACTTTACGAAGCCCGAGATTATGTCCTGAATTTCTTCTAGATTATGTTGCATTTCCAGGATTTCCTTGTTTGAAGGATTATTTTCCGCCATCGATACCGCCCCACCCTGATTCCGGGTTTATCAATAAAAATGGATGCCGCCGGTGCGACGGCATCCGATCGTCATGCTGTTTTAACTGATTTTTGCCATGGAGTCTTTAAGTTCCTGCATACTCTCGGCAATTCGCGCACTGATCTTTTCGGAAACCTCGTCCTGGGTTTTCTTGGCCATTTCACTGATTTCAGCGATATTTTTCAACGCAGTTTCGTAAGCCACTTTCATCAGCTCAGCCTGCTTGGTGGCAACTTCCTGCGGAGAACCAGAACCGGCCAGCTCACTGGCTGCCGTCGAGGCCTCTTTCATGGCCGCCTGAAACATTTCGGCCTGCTTTTCGAGGACTGCCTGTGCGCCATCGGCAAATGCCTTGTTGGTGGACATCATGACTTCGAGATTTTTACTTTGCGCTTCGTTGATGGCACTGAAGTCAAAGTTAAACGCTTCCTGCATTTTTTTGGTCATTTCCTGCAAATCAAATTGCTGGAACATCTTTGTAAAATCGAACTGGTTGCTTTTCATCTTATTACCTCATTATGTCTACGGGGGAAGTCGGCAGCCTGTTTTGCTGCACTGCAATATCATAAGCGATTATTGTGCCTCTCCGGGCAAAAGTCAAGCAAACCGGCGTCCTGAGAGCAATATGGATTCGCAACAAAAGCCTTGGAAATGCCCGCCACGTCAAGAAGCCAGCATCTTGACGCCTACCTCTAAAAGAAGTCTTACGAGCCGGAAAAAAAGCGACTAAAGTAGAATTGCCATGCAACACAGTCCGTAGATACACTGGCGCAACCTCAGGAATCATCGGCATAAACGAGTCCGCAATTGACCAATATTAAATTTTACAATTATTCGGATTCAATAAATCAAGGCAGACTTGACAGGCTGACCAGTGCTTTTTTTCGGTCAGCGTA
>JAGRHW010000617.1 GCA_020444765.1 Gammaproteobacteria bacterium
CGACAATGCAGCCAGAGTCGCCGAGCTGATCGAGGCACTGGCCACTCTGCAGCATCCGTAAAACCCTGACCTCAGCCCTGTAAAGTCCGCTCTGTTTAGTGAGATACATTTTGTGCCGCTACCGGTATAAACT
This sequence comes from Gammaproteobacteria bacterium, assembly GCA_020444765.1. The sequence continues at coordinate 134 of JAGRHW010000617.1, forward strand.
GTATATAACACGGTAAATTACGGCGGATTTTTGCGGCAATGCAGCGAAGTTCAGCGCCGCCGCAAAAGACCCTAGACAGCCGGTCAATCCGCCTGTAGTTCGCACCCTGCCCAATGATCGGCTTGAGAGGTTGACTATGGAAACTGTCCCCGCGCAAACACGCTTGCATATCCCGGTGCCATCCAGCCGCCCCGGCCAGCAGCCGGATTTCAGCAATATCGAGGTACCCAACGCCGGCGCTGCGCCGCGGCCCGATGAACTCGTCGATCCGCATGAAATCCCGGATCTCGCCGTCACCATGATCCGCGTGCTGAATAAAAACGACGAAGCCGTAGGCCCCTGGGCGATGGATATTTCTCCCGACCTGCTGCGTAACGGCTTGCGTTACATGATGACCGTGCGCGTCTACGACGACCGTATGTTCCGCCTGCAACGCCAGGGCAAGTTATCCTTTTATATGAAAAGCACCGGCGAGGAAGCGGTGTCGGTCGCGGCCGCGATGGCGCTGCGCTCCGGCGATATGCTGTTTCCCTCCTACCGGCAGCAGGGCCTGCTGATCGCCCGCGACCGGTCACTGGTCGATATGATGTGCCATTGCCTCTCGAATACCCGCGACAGTTGCAAGGGCCGGCAAATGCCCGTCATGTACAGCTGGAAAGCCGGCAATTTCTTTTCCATCTCCGGTAATCTCGGCACTCAGTTGCCGCAGGCGGTCGGCTGGGCGATGGGCGCGGCCTACAAAAATCAGGATCATGTCGCGGCCGGCTGGGTCGGCGACGGCACCACCGCCGAAGGGGATTTCCATTACGCCCTGACATTCGCCTCCGTCTACCAGGCGCCGGCTATTCTCAATGTCGTCAACAACCAGTGGGCGATTTCATCCTACCAGGGCGTGGCCGGTGGCGAACACGCAACCTTTGCCGAACGCGCGCACGGTTATGGCTTGCCGGGACTGCGCGTCGACGGCAATGACTTTCTGGCCGTCTATGCCGCCACCAAATGGGCCGCCCGCCGCGCCCGCAAACTGGGTGGTCCGACGCTTATCGAGCTGTTTACCTACCGCGTCGAAGCTCATTCGTCCAGCGATGACCCGTCGCAATACAGACCGCAGACCGAAGCCTCTGAGTGGCCGCTCGGCGACCCCATCGAACGGCTGAAAAATCACCTGATCAAGATCGGTGAATGGTCGGAGCAGCAACACCAGGCGATGCACCAGGAAATCGCCGAGCACGTGCAGCGTTGCTACAAGGAATCTCTAACTTACGGCACGCTGACCGACGAGCCGCAGCTGCCGCCCGGCAGTATGTTCGACGACGTCTACAAGGAGCCGCTGCCGCATCTGCTCAGACAGCGCAAGCGGATGGAAGAGGAGTAAGCCCATGAGCACGATGAACATGGTTCAGGCACTGAATTCGGCGATGGATATTTCGCTGGCCAAAGATCAGCACACCCTGATACTCGGCGAAGACGTAGGCTACTTCGGCGGGGTTTTCCGCTGCACCGCAGGGTTGCAGGAAAAACACGGGCTGCACCGGGTTTTCGACACACCGATC
>JAGRHW010000618.1 GCA_020444765.1 Gammaproteobacteria bacterium
ATCACGCTTGCATTAATCAAAGTGTAATACTGGCCGGCCAGCTCAAACGCATCGTTCTGGATATAGCGCCGTCTCGGCTCGGGATCGCCGGCATTGATACGAAAATCCGGCGCATAGGAAATTCCTCCGCGCAGGCCATTGAACGGTGGCGAAAGATAGGTGATCTTGCCCGCATCTCGCGTGTCATAAGGCGACAGCAAAGCCGCACTGCCGATATAACGCGCGAAATCACCACGCACCTGGCCGAGACCAACGACCGGGGCGTGAAACGACAGCGTATCGGCCGGTCCGTCATTTTCACCCAGCTCCAGACGCCCCCAGTCCGCAGCCATATAGGCATAAAGCTCACCCCGTTCGAAGTCGTTGATATCGTCGTTGCCTGTATCGACCTCACCCGCAAGCCCGAAAAGCACAGCGCTGTCACTGATATACTCCAGGTTGATGCGCGCCTCGCCATCGAGTTCGCCGTCCTGCCTGTCGCCGCCTTTGTCCAGCGGCTCGATCAAAGCCCCCTGGGCACTGACCGAAAACCGACCGCGCACTTGGACCTCACCCAGATTGCCCTTCAGCCCTTGCTCGTCAAAGTAGATAGCCGCAGTGGCCGGTGTTGTGGCAAACAGCGGACCCAGTGCCAACGTCAGCCACAGAATCCCCCGTCCAATCCGTTTCATGCCGCTCCCCTTGCAGAAAGCAGCCCGAACCAGCGCAGAATTGAGGGCATCCGTCTGTCATATACGGTGGCGGGTTTTATACATTTATCCATAAGTACCCGATGGCATCCAATGAATGGACGGCCAGTAAATCATCTCACTACGGCATTGACAAGTCGCAGTTAGCGCAACCGCAGAACCAGCCGGTCATTGAACAATGGAAACTGGCGATTGTATAGTTTGTTTGGTGACAGTTTTTTAAGCTGACCTGACACTGCTGCAAACACTTGTCATAACAGCCGTGTCCACGAGGTACCGTGCGGGGAATATGAAAGATTTTTAGACGGGTACGACCGTATAACGGATTGCCTGAGTCCGTTATACGGCCGGTAAAACTTCAGAAGCGATATTTACCCATGACTTCTATCTGCTGACCTTCTGGTAGCAGTTGTGCCCCATCGGCGGCGTTGGCAAAACCAAAGGCTGTGCTGTACTTGCGCCATTCCACCCCGACTTCGAATTCGGGGATGATATTGTAGATCAGGTTTACGCGTTGTCCTTGATAGTCGGTTTCAGCTTCGTCATCGACGTTTACTGCCGTATAGGCAATATTGGCCCGCAGTTTTTCATTGAACAGATATCTGAAACCGGCCTGAATACCCGTCTGACTGATCGGCTCACCATTCTCGACGTCACCTGTAAAACCCAGTGTTGTTCCGACACCTGAAAACGCTGCAAGCCCCTCACCATGGTGTGCATTAAAATTAAAACTGTGAGGCCCCAGCATGATTTTCGCACCCAACCCCACGCCTGCAACAAAGTCTTCATTCTCAATTTCACGGCCGATGGCGGTCACGGTCAGCGCATGCCCACCAGGGATCGGGGCGGTATAATTCAGAATAACATCGGGTGTGTCTGCGTCATTGTAGACCGGGTCCTGGATGGAAATCCGGAACATGTCGGTTTTATAGCTCGCAAGAGTGGTTCGGAAGTTGTTGCCGGCCAGTGTGCCGCGCGCTCCACCCTTGAAG
>JAGRHW010000619.1 GCA_020444765.1 Gammaproteobacteria bacterium
CGTGCTTGAGATCGGCAGAGCCATCCTCGTCCGGCGGCGTGCCAACGGCGATAAACTGCATTTCGCTGTGAGCCACGGCGCGGCTCATATCGGTGGTGAAGTCCAGACGTTTCGATTCGACATTCCGCTTGATCACGTTGTCCAGGCCGGGTTCGAAAATCGGCACCACGCCTTTTTTGAGAGAGGCGACTTTTGCCTCATCGATATCCACGCAAAGGACGTCATTACCGACATCGGCAAGCAGGGAGCCGGTTACCAGTCCGACATAACCTGATCCATACACGGTTACTTTCATTAGAAGTTCCTGATTTCGTTAATAATCTGCTGTGCAATAGCTAACTTGATGCCAACTATTATAGTTTGTTTATAGCGTATTGAGTTTATTAGATATTTTTCATTATCCCGCCTGCCCGGGCAGAGATATCCAAAACGCTTCTGTCAAGTCTTATTTTACGACACATTGAGGTGATTTCTTTACTTTCAAATCGTTTGATTCGGTGCGTGAAATGTATAGAGTGTCAGACAGGCACGGGACGTCTTATATTTTTACGACTCAGTGGGTGTGTAGGTCTGGATCACAGTTATTTCCGGTCCAAACGCGCACAGGCTAACAATACAGAGCAGCACTGCAGTCGCGGTTAGTGTCATGACTTATAATTATTACTCCAACGAAAACCATATGCCTAACCATGCCAATAACAATTATATCCACAGCCAGTAAAGGGTTGGGGGAGAGTCAGGGCGGATGCACTACATGAACAGTTCACGCTTCGAAAGCCTCTGGCGTCGAAATATGCTGGACGGCGCCGAGGATAACTCGCAGGCTGTTTTTCTCGCCGTTCTGGCCTACTACCGGGAAGCGCACCGGCATTATCACAACGATGAGCATATCGATCACTGTCTGGCACTGTTGACAGATGTCGAGGACGAACTGGTTGATATGGATGCGGTGGAACTGGCAATCTGGTTTCACGATGTTATTTACAAATCCGGCGCGAAGGATAACGAGCAACGCAGCGCCGAGTGGTTTTTGCAGCTTAGCGAAGGGCGTCTGCATGATGAGCTGCGGCAGAAAGTCGCGCGGTTGATTTTGAATACCACTCACGACAGCAATCCGCAATCGGACGACGAGCGGATTCTGCTGGACATAGATCTGTCCAGTTTCGGCTTGAGCTGGGAACGGTTTCAGGAGGATGGTGATAATGTGCGTCGGGAGCAGCAGCATCTCTCCGATCAGGAGTTTTACCGCAAACAAATGCGTTTCCAGGAATCACTGCTGAAACGGGCGCGTTTTTATTTTTCGGATTATTTTTACCGGCGCTTCGAGGAGAAGGCGCGGCATAATCTCACGCGTCATCTGGAAGAGCTTCGTTCCCGGGGATTTTTTGCCGAACCAAGTTCATAGCCCGTTATCGACCATCGCCTGGCCGTTGTGCAATCAATACTTCACGTTTGCCCGGCGGCCCCGGTGTTTTAAATACGTCAAATCCCGTCATTTGCAAATCCCGCCGCACACGACCCTTGACGCAATAGCTGACAAGCCTGCCTCCCGGTAACAGCGACCGGAAGAGTGTTTGCAGAAAAGCCGGTCGCCAGAGTTCCGGATTGCTTTCGGGGCTGAACGCATCAAGATAGACGGCGTGAAAAGTATCTGCTGGTATTCGTGCTGTCGAAGC
>JAGRHW010000061.1 GCA_020444765.1 Gammaproteobacteria bacterium
GGTGAGCGCCACATAACAGCAGGGCAGCCAGTGGATCGTCGCTACCGCTGAAACGCAATTCATCCAGCTTGAATAACGCAAGATCTGCACACATGCCGGTGTCGATCCAGCCGACATCCTTCCTGCCAAGACAGGCTGCGGACCCCGTCGTCGCCCAGCGCAAGGCGTCGAGATGCGATACCTCGCTGGCGCCATAATGCAAGCGTTGTAGTAAAAAGGCCTGACGGGCCTCCTGCACCAGATTCGAGCAATCATTCGACGCCGAGCCGTCGACACCGAGCCCCACCGCACAACCGGCCCGTTCAAGCTCCAGGGTTCGACAGAATCCGGATGCCAGAACCATATTCGAACTGGCGCAATGACTGATTCCAACCCCTGCCCCGCCCAACCGGCGGATTTCCTCGTCATTGAAATGAATACCGTGCGCCAGCCAGACATCCTCCGCCAGCCAGTCGACCCGTTCCAGATAGTCCACAGGACGTACACCGAACATGGACAGACAATAGGCGGTCTCGTCTTCGGTCTCAGCCAGATGTGTGTGCAGGCGCACCTGATGTTGTCTCGCCAGCCGGGCGGACTCGCGCATCAGTTCTTCGCTGACACTGAAGGGACTGCAGGGCGCCAGAGCGATCTGCATCGCACTGCCGTGCCGGCTATCGTGGTATTGCCGGATCACACGCTCACTGTCCCGCAGGATAGTCTGTTCATCCTGAACCGTATTGCGCGGCGGCAGGCCGCCCTGATCCTCGCCCAGACTCATCGAGCCCCGGGTCAGGTTCGCGCGGATACCGGTGTTCTTTATGGCCTCGACCTGAACGTCCAGCGCATGCGGCACCCGCGACGGAAAAATATAATGATGATCGGCGGCCGTGGTACATCCGGACAACAATAATTCGGCCGCCGCCAGCTGGCTGGAAACCGCGATCGCCTGCTCATCGAGCCGCGCCCAGACCGGATACAGACTTTTCAGCCAAGGAAACAGTTTCTTGTTCAGCGCCTTGGAGAAAGCGCGTGTCAGGGTTTGATAGAAATGATGATGCGTGTTGATCAACCCGGGCAGCACGACGTGTCGTGAAGCATCGAACACACGAGAGCAGGAAAGGATCGGCCGTTGTCCGGCCGGAATGATTTCAACGATAGTGCCGCTTTCGACGACAAGGCCGCCGCCGGCATCCATGCCGGGCGGCACCAGAATCGCAAGTGGATGTTTGATCCAGATGCGCACGGACGGGCCGTTACGTCCTATTTGGGCAGACTCCCCTGCACGCCTTCGACATACCAGTCCATCTTCAGCAGGTCTTCGTCCGACATAACCGCACCCTCAGCAACGACTTCCTCACCAGCCTGGTTTTTTATCGGTCCCTGGAACGGGTGCCAGCTGCCGTCGACGATCGACGCCTTGACCTTGTCCGCGGCTTCCCGGACGTCCGCAGGAACATCCTCACCATAAGGCGCGAGCACCACCATACCGTCCTTGATGCCGCTCCAGGTATCGCCGCTGGTCCAGCTGCCATCAATCACGCCTTTGGTTTTTTGAATATAGTAAGGGCTCCATTCATCGACGATCGCCGTCAGTTGTGCCTTCGGCGCAAACTTGCTCATATCAGAAGCCTGACCGAAGCCGTGCACGCCGCGCTGCTCGGCAACCTGCAGGGGCGCCGCCGAATCGGTATGCTGGGTCAGAATATCCGCGCCCTGATCAATCAGCGCCTTGGCCGCATCACCTTCCTTGCCCGGGTCGTACCAGCTGTTGACCCAGATGATTTTCAGCTGCGCCTGCGGATTGACCTTGCGCATGGCAATGCTGAAGGCATTAATACCCCTAACGACTTCCGGAATCGGAAACGAGGCAATATAGCCAACCACATTGGACTTGGTCATCAGGCCTGCTATCGTACCGATTACTGCCCGGCCCTCATAGAAGCGTCCGGAATAGGTGGCAACATTCTCGGTCTGCTTGTAACCTGTCGCATGCTCGAACTTGACGTCCGGAAACTGTTTGGCAACCTTGACGGTCGGGTTCATGTAACCAAACGACGTGGTAAACACCAGATCATGACTGGAGGCGAGTTTTCGGATTACCCGCTCGGCATCGGCTCCTTCGGCAACGCTCTCGACATAGGTCGTGGACACCTTGTCGCTGAGTTCTTTTTCCAGCGACTGTCTTGCGACATCATGGCGGTATGTCCAGCCATGGTCGCCAACCGGTCCGACATAGACAAAACCGACTTTTACCGGGTCTTCGGCATACACGGCAGAAGCCAGCAACAGGGGGATGAAGGCCGCCGTAAACAACACTGCTGCCTTTCGGGAGAAACGTTTCAACATGGATTTACTCCGCACGGATGAAAAATATCCGGGCCAGTCTACCCGCTTTGTCAAAACAAGAGAAGACTGTCCGCCGGACAGGCTGCGAATTGTAAAAAATATGATAGAACTGAAAAATTTTCATAAACTACCGATCCAGGGCAACACCGATGTAATCCCGGATAATCCACGGCCAAGCGGTTTACTGCCTGGCAAGTCTTCGGAATCAGGATCTGTTTCGAACCTTTGATGCAGGAATTGCAACAAGCCAGATGAGCGATAAAGAATCCACCCCCGACTACGATGAGCTGCTGAAACTCTCCGGCACACTCATTCACGAAATCCGCAGCCAGCTTTTTTGCCTGGGAATAAACGCAACGAGTCTGCAAATCTACATGCCGGATCTGCTGGCCGCCTACACGCAGGCTAAAGCGGCCGGTCTCGACTTGCCAGCTATTGCCGACGATCATTTCGATGTTCTGCAAAATGCCGCCACGCATATCAGCGATCAGCTACTGGAACTTAACCACATACTCAACTCATTCCATGCATCGATTCGACCCAGCGATAAACAATCACCCGGGGATTACGAAGAGAATCACAATACCGGGACACAGCCGCGTGAAGTGCAGACCTCCACCCTGCGGATATTGCTGGTCGAGGACGAGGAAATACATCAGGATATCGCGCAAAGTGTTCTCGGATCGGCAAACTACAACTGCGACATTGCCCATAACGGCGTCGACGCCTTAGAGAAATTTTCCCGCAACGACTACGATCTTGTATTGATGGATATGCATATGCCGGAGATGGACGGCATGCAGGTCGCCTCACAGATTCGCAACATGACATGCGAAAGACGGCATACCCCGATTATCGGTCTGTCCAATATCGAACCGCTCGACGGTGCGATGTTTTTCAGCGCCGGGTTCAACAAATTCATGCTCAAACCCTTAAAGCTTGATGTCTTCGAGCAAACGCTGCTGCAACTGCTGAACCCGCATCGGAAAACCTAGCTCAAACTGCAAGCCCCCGGCTGGTCGGCGATCCACTCTGATAGACGCACCGTGTTCGTCGGCGATCCGTTTGATGGTTCTCAGCCCCAAACCGTTGCCGTTAAGCTTGCTGCTGCCCGTTTTCGTCCAGACCGAAGATAATTGCTGATCACTCATGCCAACGCCGTTATCGCTGAAACGAATCCATACATGCTCGGCGGACTCCCCGCCCTCGACCAGAACCTCGAGCGGCTTACCGGGCGGTCTGGCCTCGACCGTGTTTTTAATCAGGTTGATAAACAAAATCTTCAGATCGTTGCTGTCGCCGACCACATTCGACATCTCGCTGAAATGATATTCGACATGATCAAGTTCCCGCTCGAACAACATCATGCACTCCTGTACCAGGGTTTGCAGATCGACCGGTTGCGTTTGCCTTTCACGCTGCCCGCGCAACACACTGCCCATGAGCGCGATCAACTGCGTTCCGCGTGCGACCTGCTCCAGAATAATGCGCTGATGTTTGTCCCGGTCATAAAGTCTGTTCGACACCACGCCATCGATAATCGACAACGGCGCCTTGATGTCATGATTATACTGGTTCATCAGCTCGATCATCGACATGGTCTTCTGTGCTTCACCGAGATCGTCCTTGAGCACGTCGTGCAGCAGGATCCGTGTGACGGTCGCCGGTAATTCCGAGATCAGCCATTCGAAAATCCTGATATCGTCATACCTGTAATAAGGCGTTTGATAAGACAACATCTGCCCCACATACAGGATGCCCACCAGCTGCTCCTGTTGAATCAGCGGGAAACAGGCGATAGCCCCTCGCTGTTGCAGCATTTTCTGCAATGCCGGCACCGCTTCGTCGATCATGATCAACTCAGGGTCGCCCGTCTGCAACTGGCTGATCGCTGCGGCATCGACTTGTTCCGCGGCCTCGCGGCTGCCGAGCTTGCGCATCAGAATGACTTCCTTCGTGGACTCATCCGTCACGATGGATAATTCATAGTGATCGATGCGCATGATACGCAACAACAGATGGTCGAGTACCTTGAGCAGATCGGAGGCCTCGATACTGCGCTTGAAGGCATAACGCGTGTCGCGCGTGACCGTATAGACGTCGTAGCCGCGGGACAACATCAGGCGCTTCGCACTGGGGCGAACCAGCCGCAGCATCACCGGATACAGCTCCAGCACGATAAACAACAGGAGAAAACCCAGCAATTTACTGCTGACCGAAGGCACGCTGTTATCGATGTATTCAATCGCGGAAAAGAAAAGGCTGACCAGCACACCCAGTACCAGCACCCGTGAGAACAGCGAACTCAGGGCCGAACTGACGTCGGTCAGGTGATGATTAATCGTGGCATACAGCAAAACGCTGACAAACACCATATTTGCCAGCGCACCGACCACTTTCGACAAATAGGCGCCGTAAGCCACCAGATAAATACTCAAGCCACCCAGGCTGAAAATCAGGCCGAGTGAAATCAGCAGCCATTTGATACGTCGCTTTTCGCGCTGCGGAACCTTGCGGTAACTCCCGATGCCGAGGCCGATCGAGCTGAACAGCATATAGAGAAAAAGGCCGATAAAGGCATAGAAAACGGCATCCGGCTGAGGCAGATAACCATCTTCGGCAAAGTGCAATACGGACGGCAAAACCGTGTTGTTAAGCAAACCCAGCGCAGCGGCGGTAGCAAAGCCTGGCAGCAGAACCAACACAAAGAATTTGGCGGATTGACTACCACAGGTACGCCAGGTCAACAAAGCCAGAAAGACCGGCGCGAAAAACATGCCGATCCGGGTCAAATGAAACAGGGGATTCAGGAGGTCAACGTCCCGAACGACAGTCAGTAAAAACAGCTCGGTTTGCCAAAGTCCCAAGCTGAACACAAAAACCGCCAGCGCCAGTGCTGACGGGTTATTGCGTTTGGATAAGGCGATCAGTCCTACGATCAGATCGACAACAACAGTTGCAAGAAACGGTATCATGCCACGCGATTATTCCCTTATTCCAGTCCGATTGAACCCCCTATGTACTACGTCTTACCGCCCGTACACGCTACTCGCACATTTTTGTTGTATTGTTTCTCTTGATAATAAAGCCCACTTCCCGGCATCTCGTCCTGGCCGGTCGTCGATATTGATTATCCTTTTTTCAGCTCCTCGTGTCGACTGATCTGCAATCAGGCAGCAGCCTTGATCTCTGTACGGGTTTTACTCCAAATGAACTCTTTCAGCGCATCCATATTATAACAGGCCAGCAGCACGGTTTTAAACTTCAAATGCGGATAAGCCTTTATGTCGGAAACCGCCGAGAAATAAAGCATTTTGTAAAACTTGATATGCGACGGTCTGACCGCGACAACAATGCGGTCAGCACCGGTCTCGAATGCCGTATCGACGATATTCCGGTACATATTGAAGCGGGCCCTGATCCCGCCACGGCGCTGAAACTCCGGCGCCACGACGAATTTATTCGCTTCGACAAACGGCTTGTCATACCCGACTTCCTCTCGTAATTCCCGATCAAAGATTTCCATGACAGGTACGTCGAGTCCTTGGCGCGGATCATAGACACAGGCACGAATGGAACCCACCAACTCCTGACCGCAATAGGTCAGCCACGAGCGGCAATTCTCGGTTTTGTCGAATTCATCGAAAAAACGCCGGGTGTCATTCGGCTCGATATAGTCTTCCGCGACATAGGCGCGGTAACGCAAGGCAAAAACCTGGTCAAGCAAGCTGCCTTCGGCCAGCACGCTGGTATAGTCTTTCGCCGTATCCCGCCGGTCATGCTGGAACTGATTATCAACAGAGCTTTTCATAATTTTGACTTCCTGAAAAATAGAAAATTTCTATTAATCAAGCATTTATTCAGCCAGTTTTAAAAAACTGACTGATACACGGGTCAAAATTCGGAAAAACAAACAGAATCAGCCGGCAAGTTTGTGCGGCCGGTCAATATTTAAGAAACCCTCAGACAGAGCGAAGCCGCCCCCGGACCGGGGCAGACTCAGGTGTCGTTATTGGGCAACTCAGGCGGCAGGATGAAAGGGTTTGGCTATACAGGCAGGCGCGTTGAGCTTGATGCGGTTCCGGTCTCTTGAAATAAAAACCAGCACGACAATCGTCGCGATATAGGGCAGCATCGACATGAACTGTGAAGGCACACTGATCCCAAGCGCCTGCCCGTGTAATTGCAGGATGGTAATCCCGCCGAACAGATAGGCGCCGAGCAAGACCCGCAACGGTCGCCAAGTTGCGAAGACGACCAGCGCCAGGGCAATCCAGCCACGACCGGCACTCATGCCTTCGACCCACATCGGTGAATAGGCCAGCGACAGATAGGCGCCGGCCAGACCGGACATCGCCCCGCCGAACAGGGTTGCCATGTAACGGATCCGGATCACGGAGAAACCGATCGCATGCGCCGCATCGTGCGAATCCCCGACCGCCCTGAGAATCAGTCCCGCGCGGGTCCGGTAGAGAAACCAGCTGACCGCCAGCACCATGATAAACGACAGATAAACCAGCCCGTCATGGCGGAATAACAACTCGCCCACAACCGGCAAGTCCGACAGAAACGGCAGCTTGATATCCGGCAGGCCGGCATAGGCGATACCCACCAGGTCCTGTCCCAGCAGCGCGCTGATGCCGATACCGAAGATTGTCAGCGCCAGACCGGTCGCGACCTGCGCGGCCTGCAGGGTCAAGGTGATAAAAGCGAAGATAAGCGCCATCAACATGGCCGCCAGCATACCGCCGATAATCGCCAGCCAGGCACTACCCGTCCATTGCACGAAAGCAAAACTGCACACGGCGCCGACCAGCATCATGCCTTCCACGCCGAGATTCAGCACTCCGGACTTTTCCGTTACCAGTTCTCCGAGCGCGGCGAACAACAAAGGCGTTGCCGCAGTAATCACGGTCAACAGCGTGAGTATCAGCGCGTCTCCGCTCATGATGAAGTCACCGGGTTGGCGCGCCACTGCACGCGGTAATTGATCAGTACGTCGCTGGCCAGCAGGAAAAACAGGAGCAAGCCCTGAAAAACGCCGGTCACCGCCAGCGGCAGATTCAGATTGATCTGCGCTGACTCACCGCCGAGATAGGACAGCGCCATCAGCAGACCAGCGAGCAGAACGCCAAGCGGATGCAAGCGGCCGAGAAAAGCAACGATGATCGCGGTAAAACCGTAGCCCGGGGAAATCGACGGCAGCAACTGACCGATCGGCCCCGCCACTTCGACCACACCGGCCAGCCCGGCAACCGCGCCGGCCAGCAACAGACTCAACCAGATCGTGCGTTTTTCACTGAAACCGGTATAACGCCCGGCGGCCGGCGCCGAACCAATCACCTTCAACTGAAAACCGATCAACGTGCGTGACAACAGCACCCAGGCGCCGACCGTCAGCAATACCGCGAACAATGCGCCGATATGCAGACGCGTGCCGTCAAGAATCACCGGCAATATTGCCGCCGCATGAAACATTCTGGACTCAGGAAAGTTGAATCCGTCCGGGTCACGCCACGGACCGTGTACCAGGTAACTCAGCAGCAAGGTGGCGACATAGGTCAGCATCAGGCTGGTCAATATTTCGCTGGCATTGAAGCGGGTGCGCAACAAGGCGGGAATCGCCGCCCATAGCAAACCGCCCAGCATGCCGGCTATCAGCATCAATGGCAGCACCAGAAAACTCTCGACCTCATAAAGCAACAAGGCGACACCGCCGCCGGCAATCGCGCCAAGCGTCAACTGCCCTTCGGCGCCGATATTCCAGACATTGGCCCTGAAACCCAGCGACAAGGCCACGGCAATCATGATCAGCGGCGTTGCCTTGACACCGAGCTCTGCCAGTCCGTAGAGGCTCGAAATCGGTTCGACAAAAAACGCATGCAAGGCCTGCCCGATCGGCACACCAAGAAGACGAAACAGCAAAATACCGGCAATCAGCGTCAGCAACAAGGCGATCAGCGGCGTCAGATAAACCATCCGGGTCGACGGTTCCGGTCGTTTGATCAACCTAGGCATGACCGGCTTCTCCCACATTATCGGCGGACAGCGCGCCGCCGCCCATCAACAGGCCGACATCCTGCACATTCAGTTGCGACCTTGGGTACAGGGTGGACAGACGTCCCGCACAGATGGCCGCAATCCGGTGACTGATCAGCATCAGCTCATCGAGGTCCTGGGAAATCACCAGCACCGCCGCCCCCTGCTCCGCCAGTTCGATCAGGGCCTGATGAATTGCCGCCGCCGAGCCGGCATCCACCCCCCAGGTTGGCTGGGAGACAATCAGCAAATCCGGCCGCTGGCTGATCTCGCGCCCCACGATAAACTTCTGCAGATTGCCGCCGGACAGACTGGAGGCGAAAGCGCCCCGCCCGCCGCATTTGACGGCAAACCCGTTGATCACCTGCTCGGTGAATTCATCACGCCGGGCAAAATGAATCAACCCCCAGGACAACATCTTCAGGCGCTGAAAAGCTGTCAGAAAACTGTTTTCCGAAAGACTCATCTCCGCCACCGCGCCGTGCCCGAGGCGTTGCTCCGGTACGCTGCACAGGCCGAGCTTGCGGCGCCCCGCCGGCGTCAGATCACCGCAGGGCGCATCGTTGATTCGCACCGTGTCGCGCCCGCTGAGCAGCTCACCGGTCAGAGCTTCGAGCAGTTCGGTCTGACCGTTGCCGGCGACACCGGCGATACCGACGATCTCGCCGGCCCGGACCTGTAAATCGATATGTTGCAGGCTGATACCGAATTCGTCCTCGGTATCGGTGCTCAAATCCGTCACCTGCAGACGGACCGGCGCATCGGCCGCCGCACCCGCCGAGGTATTGCGTACATCCTGCACATCACCGCCAATCATCAGCGCCGCCAGGCTTTGTGCGGTTTCTCCGGCGGGCAGCGCTTCGGCCACTTTGCGGCCCTGACGCAGGATGGTTGCGCGCTCACAAAGCTGGCGGATTTCGTCGAGCTTGTGGCTGATATAAAGAATCGCCATGCCCTCGTCGGCGAGCCGGTGCAGCGTTTCAAACAGTTTGTCCACTTCCTGTGGCGTCAGGACCGAAGTCGGCTCGTCCATAACCAGTAATTTCGGCTGCTGCAACAGGCAGCGGACAATCTCGATACGCTGTCTCTCGCCGACCGACAAGGTGTAAACATGTCGCCGCGGATCCAGCGGCAAGCCGTAGGTGCTGGATACCTCGAGTATCTGCTTTTCCAGCTGACCAAGTTTTGTCCCCTGATCCATACCAAGCGCGATGTTTTCGAGCACGGTCAGCGAATCAAACAGGGAGAAATGTTGAAAGACCATGGCAATACCCAGTTCCCTGGCCTGAGCCGGATTGCCAATAGCGGTCTCCTTTCCCTGCCAGAGAATCGATCCTGAATCGGCCTTCAGAATCCCGTAGATGATCTTGACGAGGGTGCTTTTGCCGGCGCCGTTCTCGCCAAGCAGCGCGTGGACTTCACCGCTGTTGATCGCGAGATCAATAGCGTCGTTGGCCAGACAGGCCGGGAAGGATTTGCTGATCGCGCGTAATTCGAGCAGAGGAGTTCGGGGCATAAATGGCTGCTGTCTGTTAATCCTGACCGCCCTTGATGGACGGTTCCATTTAACGCAACTTTACAGACAAATGCAAAAAGGTTTTTTCGGCTGGAAATTCCAGTGAATTATCGCTGAATCGTCTCCAGCTCTTCACCGATGAAACGCGCGATATTCGCAATATCATCATTACTGAGTGTTTTAACGACACCGGTCATCGTGCCTTCGAGTTTTCCATCCTTATAGGAATGCAGAACATCGCTGATCGTATCGGTCGTAGAATCGATCAGTGAAGGCCCCACCCCGCCTTCGGCAAAAGCGCCGTGACAACTGGCGCAATAGCCGTCGTATTTGCTCTTACCGACAAATTTCTCCCCGGTGTTAACCGGAAGGCTCTGTGTGTGACCAACGCTGGCAGAGGTCATGGCGGCCGGTGTGGTGATTTGTTGCGACGGGTAAATATAGTGCTGGTAAGTCGGTGTCATCATGGACGGTGGCGGCGTTGCGGTACTGCGCTGCCAGGGCATCATGTCGCCGAAAAAAGACATGGGCTTGGAAATGTTGCGGTTCATGTCCCAGATATTGCGGCCCATATTGTCGGTCGTGGTCGCCATGGCCGCGGTCGAGTAGGACATGCGGTTGATGTTGGCCGCCATTTCGACGATCCGGCTGTCGAGGCTCGGCATGACCTTGTTGAGCACGGCGGACATGGCATTGACGTCCTTCGTCATCTTCTCGAGATCGTTACCGACAGATTGCATCCGCGAGGACATACTGACCACGCCGCCCTGCATGACCGGCAGACTTTCACTCATGACGCGCGTCATGAGATGAATATCTTTTGACAGGGCGGTCATGCGTTCGAGCATGCCGAAAATCAGATAAAACCCAAACCCCGACAACATGAAAAACGCCACCATGGCCGGAATGACCGCGTACTTCCATCGGTTCTCGAAAGATGCTAATTTTTGCAGCTGTTCCTCTTCGGAAAGGTTATCTTTTTTGTTTTCCAGCTTGTTCAAATGAATTTCCTCCGACCGGTTCAGACTGTTGCAAAAGAACACGGCGCGGTACAATAAAGTAGTAAATTCTACCGAGACTACGTTACGCTGCACTGCGTAAGCAAAGAAACAGTTTATATACCCGTATAGAATTATTAAGTGACTATAGCCAAACGCGGGTATCCCCAACACCTAAGTCCGAGCATGATCCAGGCCAGTCTTTTCCAGACTTATTTGTGAACGACACAAATATAGCGTAAAGCCACCGTCACCTGTATGCTCAAGATTATTCGCCATTAATCGAGTTTATCAGGACAGAGTCATGACCACGGGTTCTCACGCGCACAAATCTGACCCACGCAACGCCAGCATCCAGATTGATATCAACGGCGAACTGTTTGCCCGAGACGAAGCCAAGGTCTCGGTTTTCGACAGCGGTTACATTCTGGGGGACGGCGTGTGGGAAGGCCTGCGTCTGCACAATGGTGTCATTGCCTTTCTGCAGGATCATCTGGACCGGCTGTATGAAGGCGCCAAGGCCATCGACATGGTTCCGGACTTGTCAAAAGCACAACTTAAGGAACGTATCTACGCCTGTCTCGACGCCAACAGAATGGAAAACGATGTACACATCCGTCTGATGATGACACGCGGTATCAAATCCACCCCCTACCAGGATCCGCGCGTCACGATCACTCCACCGACGACCGTAATCATTCCGGAATACAAGGTCCCGAGCGACTCCGGTGACAAGGGCATCCGCCTGTTTACCGTGCACGTCAGACGCGGTTACCCGGATGTACAGGACCCGAAACTCAACAGCCATTCAAAGCTGAATTGTATTACCGCCTGTATCCAGGCGGCCAAGGCCGGCGCCGATGAAGCGCTGATGCTCGATCCGCACGGCTTTGTCGCAACCTGTAATTCAACGCATTTTTTTATCATACGCAAGGGCGAAGTCTGGACCTCCAGCGGGCGCTATTGCCTCGGCGGCATCACCCGCTCGAAGGTAATCCAGGTCTGCCGGGAAAACGCCATTCCGGTCTTCGAAAAGGATTTCAGCCTGACCGACGTCTATGGCGCCGATGAATCCTTTGTCACCGGCACCTTCGCCGGACTTGGCCCGGTACGCGAAGTTGACGGCCGGCAGATCGGCGAACAATGGCCGGGTCCTTTGACCTCGCGGTTACAAACCCTGTACCGTGAATTGATCGCTAGAGACTGTGCCGAGGGACGATGATGACCGTACGAATCGCCATGTGGTCGGGACCGCGTAATATTTCAACCGCCATGATGCGCGCCTGGGAAAACCGCCCGGATACCTGCGTCGTTGACGAACCGCTGTATGCTCATTACCTTGCCATGACCGGCATCAATCATCCGGGCGCCGCCATGGTCATGGCCTCGCAAAATACCAGTTGGCGCGAGGTCGTCGATAAACTGTTACATGAAACCCCCGTCAAGGATTGCGAAATTTTCTACCAGAAACACATGGCACACCATCAATTGCCGGGCATGAGCAAACACTGGATGCTGGACATAAAAAACTGCTTTCTGATTCGCGATCCCGATGCCGTGGTCGCCTCCTACGCAGAAAAACGTCCGGACCTGACGCCGCAGGACCTGGGATTTTCCCAACAGGCGGAACTCTTCGAATTTATCGTGAACCATACCGAACAACAGCCTCCGGTTATCGACAGCGAAGAGTTTCTGAAAAATCCGCGCCGCCAACTGGAAAAACTCTGCAAGATACTCGGCATCGCATTTTCCGAAAACATGTTGAGCTGGCCACCCGGCAGCCGTGACAGCGACGGCGTATGGGCGCAATACTGGTATCACAATGTTGAAAAATCCACCGGTTTTATGCCCTGGAAAAAAACCGAGCGCAGCCTGACCCGTGAACAACAGGCCATCGCAGACGCTTGCCGCCCTTTTTACGAGACGCTGCGTGAGCACTGTTTAAGCAACGACTAACCTGAAAAACGTCATCCCCGAGCGCTTTA
>JAGRHW010000620.1 GCA_020444765.1 Gammaproteobacteria bacterium
ACAAAACTCCGGCCCAAGGCCTGCTGATGTCGCCAGCGAGCTATGCGGGCGTGGTCACCGGACAGCAGCACCTCGGGCACCTGCTTGCCGCCGACCTGTTCAGGCCTCGTGTAATGTGGGCAATCCAGCAAGCCCTCCATGAACGAGTCCTGTGCTGCCGATGCCTCGTCTCCAAGTACACCCGGCAGCAGTCTCATTACGGCGTCAATCACTGCTATGGCGGCAATTTCGCCGCCGCTCAGCACAAAGTCGCCTAGCGATAATTCCTCATCGACACAGCACTCGATAAGCCGCTCGTCAATGCCCTCATAGCGTCCGGCCAGCAAAACCATTCCGGGCAGCGCGGCCAGCCGTCGGGCCTCCTCCTGGTCAAACACTCGGCCCTGCGGCGACAGGCAAATCACCGGTCCCGCAACAGCCAGCGATTCCTTCGCCGCCGTTATCGCCGCAGCCAGCGGTTCGTACTTCATCACCATTCCGGGGCCGCCGCCGTAGGGGCGGTCGTCGACCGTCCGGTGTGCATCGTCTGCAAAATCGCGCGGATTCTGCGTGCCCAGCGATAACAGCCCCCTGGTCGCCGCGCGGCCGATGACGCCGTAGTTCAACACCGTGGCCACCATTTCAGGGAACAGGCTGACGACCTGGATTTGCATCGCTCAGTCCCACTCCCAATCGACGACGATCAGACGATTCGCCAGATCAACGTCGAGTACAAACTTTTCAAGCACAAACGGAATCAGCGTTTCGCGTTTGCCACGCACGACCATCACGTCGTGCTCGCCGGTTGCCAGCATGTACGCAACCCGACCAATCTCTTCACCGTCCCGGCGCTTAACTGTCAAGCCTTCCAGATCGGACCAGTAGTAATGCCCTGCATCCAGCTCCGGCATTTGCTCGCGCGGCATACCGATATCGCTGTCGCGGTACTGCAAAGCGGCATCGCGATCACTGATACCGGCTAACCGTACAATCGGCGACTTGCCCTGCATCCTGCCTTCGGCAATCCGCAGCGGCCGCCACTCGCCTTCAGACCGCAAATAAATATCGCGGTAATCGAGTATGGCCTCGCGCGGTTCCGTATAGGAATTCACTTTGACCCAGCCGCGAACGCCCCACGGTGTGCCAAGTCGGCCAAGGACTATCAGTTGCCGGTCCTGCAACTTGCGAATTCCGGGGGCCTCCGGCCGCGCGGTTGGGCTTTACCCGGCAAGCCCGCTAGCTGACAGCCGCAGCCTTACGGCTTGCCTTGAGCAGCGTTACTACGCGCTCCGACGGCTGCGCGCCCTGGCCCAGCCAGTAGTCGACCCGCTCCAGGTCCACGCGCAGATTATCTTCCCGGTCGGTACCGACGGGATTGAAAAAACCGACACGCTCGATATAGCGGCCGTCCCGACGATTGCGGCTATCGGTGACTACCAGGTGATAAAAAGGCCGCTTTTTCGCACCAGCGCGGGAAAGACGAATACTTACCATTGCAATTCCGTTAAAAGTTCAAGACCGGCAGACATGCCTGAACTCGGGCCCGGCCCGAGTAAAGCGCGCATTGTACGCATTTCAGGGCAAATGTGAAGCAATTCCAGCGCTTGCAGCGGCGGCTCAGTCTCCCTGTTACGAACGCGCGCGAAGTTGCAGGAACCTCTAATTTCTCTTTTATAAACAATTACTTATTATTTCG
>JAGRHW010000621.1 GCA_020444765.1 Gammaproteobacteria bacterium
GCAGCTCGACCGTCTGCTCGAAGGTGCGGAAATACCCGTTAAGGTTAGGCCGACCGAATTCGTTGTTGAAGGCCGCTGCGCCTATCGGCCCGTCGAGCATGATATCCCGCGCCGAGACGATGCGCTCCGGTTTGCCGTAGTCGACTTCCCAGGGTTGCGGAAAGCCGGGAATCTTCAGGTTCGATACCGAAAAGCCGCAAAGACCGGCTTTGGGCTTGGCGCCGTTGCCGGTGGCGCCCTCGTCCCGGATCTCGCCGCCCGCGCCGGTCGCGGCACCGGGAAACGGTGAAATCGCCGTCGGATGATTATGCGTTTCGACCTTGATCTGGATATGGATCGCTTCTTCATGCGCGGCATAGCGACCGGTTTCGGTATCCGGCAGAAATCGCCTGCCCGGCTTGCCGCTGATCACCGCGGCGTTGTCGTGATAGGCCGACAGAATCCCGCCCGGCGCCAGCTGATACGTGTTTTTGATCATGCTGAACAGCGAACTGTCCTGCGCCTGCCCGTCGATAATCCAGTCGGCGTTGAAAATCTTGTGACGACAGTGCTCGGAGTTGGCTTGCGCAAACATCATCAGCTCGACATCGCTGGGATCGCGGCCAAGCCGGGTGAAATTGTCCACCAGATAGTCGATCTCGTCGTCGGACAGGGCCAGCCCGAGTTCGGCATTCGCCTCGATCAGCGCCGCCTGCCCACGCTCCATGATGGCGACCGTGCTCAGCGGCGCCGGCGGCGTATGCTCGAACAAACGGCGCGCGTCGGCCGGGTCCTTGATCAGGGTTTCGGTCATGCGGTCGTGTAACTGACTGCTGACGATGGCCAGTTCATCGAGCGTCAGATACTTCGAGGCTTTGAGAAAATACTGCACGCCCCGCTCGATGCGGTCGACTTGCGTCAGCCCGCAGTTGTGCAGGATATCCGTGGCTTTCGACGACCAGGGCGAAATCGTACCGAAACGCGGGATGACCGTGATGCCTTGCGACTGCTCGTCAGGCAAGGCCGTCTTGCCGTAATCGAGCACCTTGTTGAGCCGTTGCAAAGCCTCGTCGGACAGGGCCGAACGGCTGTCGACAAAATGGATAAACCGGCTGTCTATTCCCTTGAGAACCGGAATCTGTTTCTGCAATTGCGTGGTAATGCGTTGAACACGAAAATCGGATAGCGCAACGGGGCCTGGCAAGCTAAGCATTGTAATCACCGGAGGGCGTGAATCGGGGTTTGAAAAACGGCATGATAATGTATTCGCGACGAGCAAACCAATTAAACAAAATCACCCGTAAAGGACTTGAAATTGCTGTAAAACGATCCCAGATTGAATTACAATGAAACGTTACTTTGGGGGCGACCTGGCTTCGACGGGGGTAGCAAAACCTGAGGTGCATGCCGAGCATGTAGATGATCTCGTAAATCTTCTCTACAAATTATAGTTGCAAACGACGACAACTACGCACTCGCTGCTTAATACCCAGTAGGGTGCCATCGGACCAATGCCGTGCTTGTGCGATTGGACTCCCGGTGTCATATCTCACAAGATCGCGTGGACGCTCTTCCGGGGCCGAAGCGTTAAAACCTTACCGGAATCGCCGCTTGTCTTCCCTGCCTGTCGGGTAGCAAACGGTTAAATCAATAGACAGAATAAGCATGTAGAGCCAAAGGCGGAGTGCTCTC
>JAGRHW010000622.1 GCA_020444765.1 Gammaproteobacteria bacterium
CTCGATCTTCAGGTTGGTCTCTGCCGCTCCCCAGGTCCTGCCCAGCAGCCAGCGCGGAGCGGTGATCGCGGCCTGCAATGGCGTCCCGTGCAGAACGTGGCGCGCGAAGATCATCGCCTGGGTTTGCGGCTGGCCTTCGCCGCCCATGGTGCCGTAGCTCATCACTCGGCCGTCATCGAAAACCGCCAGCGCCGGATTCAGGGTGTGGAAGGGTTTGCGCCCGGGCTCCAGCGCCTGCAAGGCGGACGGTTCCAGCGAGAAGCTGATGCCACGGTTCTGCCAGTTAATGCCGGTATCGCGCAACACCACGCCGGAGCCGAACTCCCAGTAGATACTCTGGATAAAACTCACCGCGCAGCCGTTTTTGTCGATGCAGCCCATCCAGACGGTGTCGCCCGGCTGTGCGGGTTGCGGCCAGGGCAAGGCGTGTTGTTGGTCGATTGCAGCGGACAGCGCGGCAAGCGAATCGTCGTGCAGAAAGCCCGCAGGCGGCTCGGGTACGCGGGCCGGGTCGGTGACCACGCGGTCGCGGATCATAAACGCCTGTTTGGTGGATTCAACCAGACCATGCAGGTGCGCGAAACCGTCGGCCTCTTGCACGCCGAGCTTGTCGAAAATGCCCAGAATCAGCAGAGATGCCAGCCCCTGCGTTGGCGGTGGCAGATTGTAAACAGTCGCCTGGCGCAAGCGAACCTGCAAGGGTGTCACCTGCGCGGCGTGCGTGCTGGCGAGATCCTCGCGGCGCAGTGGTGAACCCAGTCGTTGCAGTTCATCGGCCATGGCGCCGGCCAGCTCGCCGCGATAGAAATCGTCGAGGCCGTGGCGCGCCAGGTGTTCGAAGCTGTTGGCCAGCGTGGGGAGTTTCAGCAGGCTGCCAACCGCAGGAACTGTGCCGCCGGGCATGAAGGCGTCGGCGAAACCGTGGACGTTTTCCAGCTCGGTTTGTTTGCCGGTGGTCAGCGCGTACTGGCTGCGGGTCACACGGATACCGTCACGGGCGTGTGTGATGGCCGGCGAGAGCAAGCGTGACAAGGGCAGTGTTTTGCCGTCGCTGGCGGCTATCCGCAGGGCGGCGGCCCAGCCGCTGATCGTGCCGGCACTGGTCAGCGCTGCCTGGGGGCCTCGTGTAGGGATGGCATCGCACCCCGCGTAGAAATCACGCGTCGCGAGCGCTGCCGCCTGTCCGCAGGCGTCGATGGCCAGTGGCGCCTGGCCGGGTCGGTGGATCAACCAGAAGCCATCACCGCCGATTGAATTCATGTGAGGATATACCACGGCGATGGTCGCTGCCGCGGCGACCATCGCCTCGATGGCGCTGCCGCTTTCGGCCAGTACATCGCGCCCGGCCTGTGCCGCCAGGTGATGCGGAGCCACCATCATGCCGCGGTTGGAATAGCGGGTTTGTAGCATGTTTTACTCCTGATTGGCGTTTGTGATCTTGGCGGTTTAAGCACTGAACAGACTGTAGAACATGCGCAAGGCGGTCAAGAACAAAAACAAGGCAAACACCTGGCGCAGCCGGCGGGCATTGATCGCATGCGCGATGCGTGCGCCGACCGGCGCCATCAACATGGTGGCCGGGATAATCAGCGCCAGGCCGACCAGGTTGATGTAGCCGAACGACAGCAACGGGCGACCCGGTACATCAAGGCCATTGAGTAGAAAACCGAT
>JAGRHW010000623.1 GCA_020444765.1 Gammaproteobacteria bacterium
TACGAAACCCTCCTGACCGACAACCGCATCTGGAAGCAACGCCTGGTGGATATCGGCGTGGTGTCGCCCGAGCGCGCCATGCAGCTGGGTTTTACCGGACCGATGCTGAGAGGCTCGGGGATCGAGTGGGATCTGCGTAAAAAACAACCCTACGAAGTCTATGACCGGCTGGACTTCGATATTCCGGTCGGCACCAATGGCGACAGTTACGACCGTTATCTGGTGCGCATGGAGGAGATGCGTCAGTCCAACAGGATCATCCAGCAATGCGTTGCCTGGCTGCGTGAAAACCCCGGTGTCGTGTTGACCGAGGATCACAAGATTGCGCCGCCTCGCCGGGAAGAAATGAAGCATGACATGGAAGCGCTGATCCATCACTTCAAGCTGTTCACCGAGGGTTTTTGTCTGCCTGCCGGTGAAGCCTACGCGGCGGTCGAGCACCCGAAGGGCGAGTTTGGTATTTATCTGGTCTCAGACGGCGCCAACAAACCCTACCGGGTAAAGATTCGCGCGCCGGGATTTGCGCACCTGTCGTCGATGGACGAAATGGTAAAGGGTCACATGTTGTCGGATGTGGTGACGGTGATCGGTACACAGGACATAGTTTTCGGGGAGATTGACCGGTGACGACAGCAGAAACACAAGTACTGTCCAGCCACACGGTGGAAGAGATCGACGACTGGCTGAGTCGTTATCCGGCGGACCAGCGCCAATCAGCGGTGCTCGGCGCACTGCGCGCCGCGCAGCATCAGAACAATGGCTTTCTGACCACCGAGCTGATGGACGCGGTTGCCGATTACATCGGTATGCCGAAAATCGCCGTCTACGAGGTGGCGAGCTTTTATTCGATGTTCGAACTCAAGCCGGTCGCCCGTCACAACGTGGCGATCTGCACCAATATCAGTTGTATGCTGATGGGCAGCGAGACGATTGTCGATCATGTCGAGAAAAAACTCGGTATCAAGCTTGGCGAAAGCACACCGGACGGACGTATTTACCTCAAGGTCGAAGAAGAATGCCTGGCGGCCTGCGCCGGCGGGCCGATGATGCAGGTCGATCATGTTTATCACACCGGTCTGACCGTCGAAAAAGTAGACAAGATTCTGGACGAGCTGGAGTAACCGATGGCGCTGTTGCAAAACCAGGTGTGTTTTACCACGGTTCAGTTTGATGAGCCGCACAGCTACGACAATTATCTGAAGATTGGCGGTTACGAGGCCTGGCGCAAGATTCTCGAAGAGGGAATGGCGCCGGCCGATGTCGTCGATATCGTCAAGGCCTCCGGACTGCGCGGTCGGGGCGGCGCGGGCTTCCCGACCGGTTTGAAATGGAGCTTTATGCCGAAGGCCGAAGGCCGGCAAAACTATCTGGTGGTCAATTCGGACGAATCCGAACCCGGCACCTGCAAGGACCGCGATATTTTGCGTTTCAATCCGCATGCGCTGGTCGAAGGCATGCTGATTGGCTGTTACGCGATCGGTGCCACGGTTGGCTATAACTACATGCGTGGCGAGTTCATGGACGAGCCTTATCAGCGCTTTACCCAGGCTCTGAAAGAAGCCGCCGAAAACGGCTGGATGGGTGAGAATATAAAAGGCAAGGGCGTCAATATTCAGCTTTATGCAAGCCTGGGTGC
>JAGRHW010000624.1 GCA_020444765.1 Gammaproteobacteria bacterium
ATCGAAACGCCCATTTCCAGTATCTGGGTCGTCAGGTAGAGATTGCGTTCCAGATTGGCTGCATCGAGAACATTGATGATGATTTCAGACTGGCGCGACAGCAAAAAATCCCGGGTTACCTTTTCGTCCAGCGAATTGGCGTCCAGCGAGTAGATTCCCGGCAGGTCGACCACTTTGACGGTTTCGCCCGCCAGCTTGCAATAACCTTCCTTGCGTTCGACAGTAACCCCCGGCCAGTTGCCGGTTTTCTGGTGGATGCCGGTAAGGGCATTGAAAAGCGCGGATTTGCCGCAGTTGGGATTACCGGCGAGAGCGAGGGTCAGAGGCGGCTGCATCGACTGGAATTCGCCGCTTATTCGGTGATTTGCTGGTGAATCTGCGCCGGCTGTTGTTCGCTGATCGTTACCGCCAACTGGCCTGCGATGTCGGCGCCGAGCGCCACGCGGTTAGCGCCGCTGCGGATTACCACGCCGCTGGCACGATGATGCAGCACCTCGATTTCCGAACCGCGCCGAATCCCCAGTGCCAGCAGCCGTTGCAGAATGCCGGGATACTGGCCGATGGCGGTGATAGATCCGCGACTGCCTTTTTTCAGCCTGTTCAGCGGTAATGCCTGAGAATTGATCATCGTGATTGTGCGGGCCAGGTTAATATCAACTTAACAAGAATCATTCTTATTTTAATCATAGTCAAGCACTTATTTATGTGTCATTGACCTTAATCATGCTCTATCGGCCAGGCAGATATTTTATTCTGCAGGATTTCGTCGTTTTTCCAATCGGTTCCGTATCCGGGTCTGTCTTTACGTCGGGTTTATGACCAGTTTGATACCGGCGGATTTTAGCTGACCGGTTTCCTCGACAAGTTCGACCGCCGTCAGGGGATGATCCTCCAGCCATGTCTGCGGGATACCGATACGCAATTCGGATTTTTTTACCGCCAGTTTGATGACCGGCATCTGGTGGGTGTAACGGTCGCGGTGAAACAACACGGCAATCCGCAGCAGGGCCAGCAGTCGTAACAGCGTTTGCGAATTGCGTTTTTCCAGTTCGTTAAACGGCGCGATATTGAGCTTGCGCCGGTGGAACCGGACCAATAGTGCAAGCTCGCTTTGTTCGGCACGGGAAAAGCCCAGCATATCGGAGTTTTGCAGAATGTATTCGCCATGTTTGTGGTATTGCTGGTGTGCCAGCGACAGGCCGATCTCGTGCAGCTGACTGGCCCGGGTCAGGGTGTTCAGATCGCGTGCAGGATCGAGCTTCCAGGCTTTCTGGACTGCGCTGAACAGCTTGCGCGCCGTTGCGGTAACCCGCGAGGATTGGGTCTCATCGGCGCGATAACGCGACAGCAGTTCGCGGATCGTCTGGTCCTGCACGTTGTCGTGCTCGGCCTTGCCGATCATGTCGTAGATGACGCCTTCGCGCAGGGCGACCTGCGAGACCTTGAGCTGTTCGATCTTCAGGGCGCGCATGACACCGTACAAAACGGCGATGCCGCCGACAATCACTTTGCTGCGGCTGGCGTTGATGCAGGACAGATTGAGAGCATTGAAGTTTCCGGCGCTGATCATTTTGTCGCACAGTGTTTTCAGCGCATCGCGGGTGATATGTTCGTCGCAGAGTTTCAGTTCGA
>JAGRHW010000625.1 GCA_020444765.1 Gammaproteobacteria bacterium
AAACCTTTTTAATGCTCGCCAGCTCGAAACCACGTTGCAGGCGGATCCCGGAAGCCCGCAGATACATCACGAACACCAAGCCGCCACGCACCAGTTCCTGCAGCACCAGGGCATAATATTTAGCGCCGAGATACGCTGAGACCATCGAAACAGTCGCTGCGCAGACCATCGCGATAACATCAATCCGGGCGATCCGGGCAAACTGCATGTCCCTCAGCATCAGGGATCTGGGCACACCGGCAGCGCTGTTGAAAATGGCGCTGAATGCCATTGCCGTGCAAACCATTTGCAAGGCGGGTTCGTCGTAAAAGCGTGCAATCGGACCGCTGCTTAGCCAGAAAATCCCGGCAATCACCAGACCGAGTGCGATGGTAAAGATATAGATATTCGAAATATCGCGGTCGCTCAGGGTTTTGTTCTGCACTACCGCGACCGACAACCCGCTCTCGCTGAGCAGCGTGAAAAAGGTCAGAAACACGAGGGCGATTGAAAAGATGCCGAACTCATCAGGTTCCAGCAGACGAGCCAATACCGCGGCGACGACGATTCGTAAACCGAAGTTCAGGTATTTGGTTAACGCACTGGCGACAAAGCCCTTGCGCAGGTCGCGTCTTATCTGATCAGCCATTGCAGCTTGTGAAGTCCTGGTTAGAGCCGTATTCTTATAAAAACAACTATTCTGAGTTTAGTCGGGTTTTTTCGCAGTGAGACATACCCGACTTCCTGAAGCCTCGCATGGCGCCTGACGCTTCTTTATCCGGTAACCTACCGGCGTACTGATTCACCTACATTAACTGCAAGATCAAGGCCGTAACCACTGATGTTGGGGCCGGACACAACCTCTCATCGACCAAGCCTTCAAGCAGCCTGCACCCGGAATCTAAAAGTTCAGATTGGTCGCGAAGTACGTGTAACCCTTTTTCTCACTGAGACTGACCGCATAATCGACCCGCAAATCGACCTGTACAAAGGAAACGATCTTCCAGCGTAGCCCGACACCGATACCGTTTTCGGTATGGACCGGTTTGAAATCCCAGCGCGGAAACACATTGGCGACATCCCAGAATCCGGCAAACCGCACTGACGGGTGGTCGGCAAGCGCCTTGAGGTACTCGAGGTTGAGCAGCAGTTTCACATCGCCGTCGACGCTGCGCTGCTCCAGCCCGCGCAACGACTCGCCACCACCGATCGAGAAGGCCCGGTCGCCGAACGGTTCGCCGTTGCTGTAACCCAATTCGACGTTATAGTTGACATTGGTCAGGGTCGAGGCTTCGATCGGCCGGTAACCGCGGTAAAAGGCATCGATACGCTGGTAACGATAATCGGCACCCAGCGTATCAAGCCCGAGTGACAAGGATGTACCATAAACGTGGCCACGTCTGCGGTATTTTTCCAGATTGACCTGATTACGCCCGATGCCGACCGCCAGCTCCAGATTCCTGCCGCTCTCAAAGGGGCCGAGTTCGCCCTCGGTCAACTCGATTCTGCGATGTTCGTAACGCAGGCGGTACCAGCTCAACCAGTCCTTGGTGCCCGCGCCTTTACTGCGGCGGCGTAACAAACCGATTTCAAAGGCATTTCCTATCC
>JAGRHW010000626.1 GCA_020444765.1 Gammaproteobacteria bacterium
TTGCCATTGACGATCATGGTGTCGCCATCCACGGCGATATCACCGTCAAAGCGGCCATGCACGGAATCGTATTTCAGCATATAGGCCAGGTAATCGTTATCCAGCAGGTCATTGATACCCACAACCTGAACATCCTTGAAATCCTTCGCGATCGCGCGAAACACCATACGACCGATTCGGCCAAAACCGTTTATCCCGACTTTGATAGCCATCGTTATACTCTCCTGAAAATCACACGTAAGAAAATAAAAGCGCCCGCCATTGACTCTGGCGGGCCTGAAAAATAAACCCGTATCAGACCACGCTGTTTACCGCCGCCAGCACGTTCTCAGCCGTAAATCCGAACTCCTTGAACAGCTCCGGAGCAGGCGCGGACTCACCGAAACCGTGCATGCAGACCACCTTGCCGTTCAAGCCGACATATTTATACCAGCCATCGCCGATTGAGGCTTCGACCGCGACGCGCGCTGTAACAGCGGCCGGCAGGACCGACTCCTTGTAGGCGGCATCCTGCGCATCAAAGGTATCGGTCGACGGCATGGAGACGACCCGCACTTTTTTATCCGATTGCTCGGCAGCCTCCATCGCAATAGCGACTTCAGAGCCCGTCGCGATAATAATCGCGTCCGGCGTGCCATCGGTGTCACGGAGTATATAACCACCCTTCTCGATATTGGCGATTTGTTCCGCGGTGCGTGACTGATACGGCAGATTCTGACGAGAAAATACCAGACAGCTTGGCCCGTTTTTGTATTCGATGGCCTTTTTCCAGGACACTGCGGTTTCGACCGTATCACAGGCTCGCCAGACGCTCATATTGGGAATCATACGCAAAGTCGGCAGCTGTTCGACCGGCTGGTGCGTGGGTCCGTCTTCACCGAGGCCGATGGAATCGTGGGTATAAACGAAAATACTCTGGATTTTCATCAGTGCCGCCATGCGCAGGGCGTTTCGCGCATATTCCGAGAACATCAGAAAGGTTGCGCCATAGGGCAACAGGCCGCCATGCAGGGCGACCCCGTTCATGATCGCGCTCATGCCGAATTCACGAACCCCGTAGGACAGGTAGTTTCCGCTGAAATCCTGCTCCGGACCATGATTGGAGTTGATGTATTTGCTGCACTGATTGAAGGTGTTGTTCGATGGCGTGAGGTCGGCCGAGCCGCCAAGGAATTCCGGTAAAGCCGGGGCAAAGGCATCAAGCGCCTTCTTCGAAGCAACCCGGGTTGCCAGGGTTTCTGCCGCGCTGTCGATAGCGGCAATCGCATTGGCGGCGGTCGCTGCCCAGTCTTCCGGCAGTTCACCAGCCATGCGCCGCTCGTACTCCGCCGCTTCAGCGGGAAACGCCGCCCTGTAGCTGGCGAATTTTTCATTCCAGTCCGCTTCCACGGCCGCGCCCTTTTCTTTGGCATCCCAGCCGGCATAGATATCATCCGGGATTTCAAACGGCGGATGCGTCCAGCCGAGATTCTTGCGGGTGGCGGCGATTTCCTCATCACCGAGCGGTGCGCCATGCACGTCATGACCGCCCTGCTTGTTCGGCGCGCCTTTACCGATAACCGTTTTACAGCAGATCAGCGTCGGTTTGGCGGTCTCCAGACGAGCCGCCTCGGCCGCTGCCTTGACCGCT
>JAGRHW010000627.1 GCA_020444765.1 Gammaproteobacteria bacterium
GGCGATCGGTTCTGCGGCGGTGCTGGCGTTTCTCGCTTCCTTCGAAAATTACAACACCACGGTGTTTACCATCGTCTCCGAATCGACGCTGACCACTGTGCTCGCCAGCAAGGTGCGCTACGGCATCAACCCGTCCATCAGCGCCCTGGCGGTCATTATTATCGCCCTGACGATCATCGGCGCCGTGTATTTTGAAATACTCAAACGCCGGGAAGAGAAATACGAACGGGATCTGCAGCGCGTCGCCGCCAACAATTCCAGTGACCGAGCGCAACGCGCCAGCCTGCTGGCCAATCCCGCGATGATTATTGCGACACTGGTTTTTATCGCCGGTTTCGGCACGATTTACCTGGCCGGCACCCGTGGCGTGGATCAATGCAAGGCGGACTTTCAGGCACAAAAACGCGAGCTGATGCAGAAAAGAGTCGAACAGCGGCGCGCGCTGATCGAGCAGCAACGCCAGAACCGCGAACAACCTGCCGCTCCGGCGACCGTAACGCCTCGCGAACCGAGAAACGACGGTTTCGGCGGCATGTTCAGACCCGATAATCTGACCGCGCCGTCCGATGCTCAGGAAGAACCCGACAGCGAAGCTCCACCGGAATCCGGCGAACCGCAGGGAAGCGGTGGCAGCCTGTTTGCGCCGGGCAATTTACAACCTTCCGGGCAATAGCGATGCACCGCTGGCCGGGCTGTTTTCTGGCGTTGTTGCTGACAGCGCCTGTGGCCGCCTTTGCTGAACCGTCGGATCCACTGGAAAACCTGCAAGCCTGGATGTATCGTTACGAGCTGTGCAGTTATTGCAGCCTGTCCGATCAGGCTATTCACGACGGTTACAGAATACAATCACAGCGTCTGGTCGAGCAGCACGATATTTCCCGCGAAGTCTACGAAGCCACCAGAATGCGGGCCTGGGTGGCTGTCTATCGTGAATGGCAAAACCGCGGGCTCGGCGGCTTTAAAAACTGGTGCCGCACGGAGGGCGAAGCCGCCGCGCAGATGTTACGGTCGGCAGCCGGCGATTCCGGCTGACAGAGGGGACGCGCCGGCGCAGCTTGCGACCGGCCACAACAAAATACACACAGAGGTAGGATATGTCCGATATACCAACGCTCCATCACTATATCGATGGAAAAACCGCCACGGGCAACAGCGAGCGACGCGGCGACATTATCAATCCGGCGACCGGTGAGACGATCCGCCAGGTTGCGCTGGCCAGTCGCGCCGATGTGGAAGCCGCCATCGCTTCTGCCGAAAACGCCCTGCCCGGCTGGTCGGAAACACCGCCCGGCAAACGCGCCCAGGTTCTGTTTAATTTTCGCGAGTTGATTCGCGCCAATATGGACGACCTTGCGGAACGCGTATCATCGGAACACGGCAAAACCCTGGAAGACGCCAAAGGTTCGATAACCCGCGGCCTGGAAGTCGTCGAGTTCGCCTGCGGCATCTCCCAGTTGCTGAAAAGCGAATTCACCGAAAACGTCGCGGGCGGCGTGGATTCCTGGGGCGTGCGCCAGCCGCTCGGCGTCTGTGCCGGCATTACGCCGTTCAACTTTCCGGCGATGGTTCCGATGTGGATGTTTCCGGTGGCGATCGCCTGCGGCAACACCTTTGTCCTCAAGC
>JAGRHW010000628.1 GCA_020444765.1 Gammaproteobacteria bacterium
CCATCGCGCCGGCGGCTTCTTCGTTATCGCGGATCGCGCGCATCATCCGCCCCCAGGGGGAATTCAGCGCACGAATACTCAGGCCGAGAACAAGCAACAACACCGCACTGAACAGGCCCGCATAACACAGCTTGACGGCAATCCCCGAGCCTTCCACGACCAGGGAGTCGAGCATGGCCCCGCGCGCGGCGCTGTCCGCTATCAATGACAGCTCCTTGCCGTTGAGGCTTTCCACCAGACTGATAAACCAGCCGCTGTTCTGCAAGTCCGTCTCCATCGGCACCGGGCGGTCCAGACCGCTGACATTCTTGACGCCGCGCGCCAGCCAGTCCTCGTTCTTCAGCACCGCGATAACGATTTCTGAAATACCCAGGGTTGCAATAGCCAGATAATCCGAACGCAGGCCGAGCGTGAGTTTGCCGATCAGCCAGGCGACTGCGGCCGCCAGCAAGCCACCAAGCGGCCAGGACAGCATGATCGGCAGACCGAGCCCGCCCAGAAAACCGCTGGCGGACGGATCAACAGCCTCTATCGCCCGGCGTGCCTCGGCATAGAAATGGTTCAACAGGACATAACCGGACAACAGGCAAACACCGAGTAACAGTTTGCGCTGCCAGCCCGGCGCGAAGCGCTTAACAATCCATCTCAGCAACAATACAAGCACGACAAGAATCAGCACGCTGATCAGCAGGCCGGCGCCGCCGGCCGCCCAGGCTTCGCGAACCGGCGGATGCGACACCAGCACGGCCGCCAGCCCGCCGAGCGCGGTAAACGCCATGACGCCGGCATTGAACAGACCCGCGTAACCCCACTGAATATTCACTCCGAGCGCCATGATCGCCGAAACCAGACACATATTGAGAATCGTCAGCGCCACCGACCAGGATTGCCCGAAACCGACCGCCAGTAACAGGCCGGCCATCAACAAAAACGCCAGTGGCGCGCGCAGCGTACTCATGAAACCACCTTGCCGCGAAACAGGCCGGTGGGACGCACCAGCAACACCAGCACCAAAATAATAAAGGACACGGCGAATTTGTAATCCGTGGACAGCAACTGAGCAAGCCCGTCCGGCGCCAGCGTCGGCGGCAGTATGTAGATCAGGAATTTTTTGTAGACGTAAGTCAGCATGACTTCGGAAAACGCCACGATGTAACCGCCAACCACCGCGCCGACCGGATGCCCGATGCCGCCGACGATCGCCGCGGCAAAAACCGGCAACAGCAATTGAAAATAAGTAAACGGCTTGAAACTCTTGTCGAGTCCATACAGCACACCGGCGGTGGTCGCCAGCGCCGCCGCGATAATCCAGCTGATCATAACGATGCGGTCGGGATTGATGCCGGACAAGAGGGCAAGGTCCTCGTTATCGGCAAACGCCCGCATGGCCTTGCCGGTGCGGGATTTTTGCAAAAAGCGGAACAGGGCCAGCAGTACCAGCGCGGTTATCACAATCGTCAACACTTGCGAAGAACGCAAGGCGAGCCCCTCGTCCAGACCGGTAAGCTGTTTGAACTCGCCGGCCTTGATCAGGAATTTCTCGCCGTCGGCAAAGCGCTGGTCGTCCGGACCTATGACAAAGCGCACGATGGCGTTAAGCATAAAC
>JAGRHW010000629.1 GCA_020444765.1 Gammaproteobacteria bacterium
CGGAAGAATGTCAGCCTGCCGGGTGGAGACGGAAGCGTTTGCCGGCTGGTTTTGCAAGCGTAAAATCTAAAAAAAACTGTCACAAAATTGTAAAACATGTAGAAACATTTTATGCACAAGCAGAAATATTCTTGTCATTTTAGAAAGAATTCAGTAAAGAGAAAAAGTCGTTTCTGTATTTAATGTTCTAATTTATTGAAAATATTGTATTTATTGGATTTGTACAAAAAATACCCAGTTTGTGCGAACGCTGTAAAAATGGTGAACCCAGTCACAAAAAAGCATGATGTCCACAAACTTATCCACAGAATTTGTGGATAAACGCCTGTGATTGCTCACAAAATAGACAGTCTTTATGACAATCCGGCCGGCTATTGTGAAACGCCGGTTTGCCTCTATCTAAAGAACCCTGAATCCCGTGTCCGTAGCGTTGACACAAAATCCCAAATACGAGGAAATACCTGAACTCCATGATGAACAGTGAACAACTTACCGGGCTGGTAACCGAAGCCCTTGATAATCTCAAGGGCCAGGACATAACCGTTCTGGATGTTGCCGACAAAACCAGTATTGCCGATGTGATGGTGATTGCCACCGGCACCTCGGACCGGCATGTCGGCGCACTGGCCAATGAAATCGTGGTCACCGCCAAGGAGGCCGGCGAACAACCGCTGGGCGTCGAAGGCGAAATGAAGAGCGACTGGGTGCTGGTCGATCTCGGTGATGTGATCGTGCATATCATGACGCAAAAAGCCCGTGATTTTTATGAGCTCGAGAAGCTCTGGTCGGTGCGTCCGAACGATCAGAAGTCCGATCTTGCCGAGGCCTGAGCGGGGCCGGCATGAAAATCTGCCTGCACGCCATCGGTAACCGCATGCCGCGCTGGGTGGACGAGGCGTATCAGGCTTATGCCAAACGCCTCAGCGGCGAATGCAAGCTGCTGCTGCGTGAGTCGGCGCCCGCCAAACGTACCGCCAGCACATCGCTTGAACGGATTCTGCAGGACGAGGGAACCCGCCTGCTCGATGGCGTACCGAAAGGCGCGCACATCGTTGCGCTCGATGTCGGCGGCCAGGCATGGAGCACCGAGCAACTGGCCGAAACCATGCAGGGTTGGATGCGCCGGGGGCAGGACATCAGCCTGTTGATCGGCGGTCCCGATGGTCTGTCGGAAGACTGCCTGCAGCGTGCCGAC
This sequence comes from Gammaproteobacteria bacterium, assembly GCA_020444765.1. Next base: position 1,196 of record JAGRHW010000629.1, read on the forward strand.
CAGCGCTGGTCGCTGTCGCCGTTGACTTTTCCGCATCCGCTGGTGCGGGTCATACTGGCCGAGCAACTCTACCGCGCCTTTACCATCATCAAAAACCACCCGTATCATCGTGCCGGTTAAAAGAATTTCCGGCCGACGGAACAACAAGCAGGCTGCAATTCCCGCAGCGCTTGATACAATGCCCGGTTACAGCATCGACAGATCCCTATTTTATGAAACAAACTTATCTCACCGGCATCACCACCACCGGCACCCCGCATCTCGGTAACTACGTCGGCGCCATCCGTCCGGCCATCGAGGCCAGCCGCCGCGACGATATCAATACCTTCTTTTTTCTCGCCGACTATCACGCGTTGGTCAAATGCCATGATCCGGAACTGGTTCGCCAGTCGCGCGCCGAGATCGCCGCG
>JAGRHW010000062.1 GCA_020444765.1 Gammaproteobacteria bacterium
ATTCTGCACCGCGACCTGCAAGTCAAATTCGCCATCGACAAGCCGCGTATCCTGGTTTGCGGGCTCAACCCCCACGCTGGCGAAAGCGGCCATCTCGGTCGTGAGGAAATCGATATCATCGAACCCGCGCTGGCGCGACTCAGACAACAAGGACTGGATCTTGTCGGCCCCCTGCCCGCCGATACCTTGTTCACGCCCCGCCACCTGGACGAGGCCGACGCGGTACTGGCCATGTATCACGATCAGGGTCTGCCGGTTCTCAAGTACGCGGGTTTCGGCAAGGCGGTGAATATCACCCTCGGCCTGCCGATCATCCGCACCTCGGTGGATCATGGCACCGCGCTCGATCTGGCCGGCAGCGGCGCGGCGGATTCCGGCAGTCTGCAGGCAGCGCTGGCAATGGCTGTCCGGCTGGCAGAATCGGCCCGCCGGTGAGTCATCGTCCGCGCAAACGGTTTGGCCAGAATTTTCTGGAAGATAGCTCCGTCATCGAACATATCGTCGCGGCCATCGATCCCCGGCCGGGGCAGAACCTGATCGAAATCGGTCCCGGCAAAGGCGCACTGACTCTGCCGGTTCTGGCGCGCTGTCAGGCCATGACCGCGATCGAGCTGGATCGCGATCTGGTAACGTTGTTGCGAAATAAAACCGCCGCTACCGGCCGGCTCGAACTACTCAGTCAGGATGTGCTGAAAACCGATTTTGCCGCTTTTGGCGCCGGGCAACGCATTATCGGCAATCTTCCCTACAATATTTCCACGCCGGTGCTGTTTCATCTGCTGAGCTACCGGCCGTTGTTGCGCGATATGCATTTCATGCTGCAAAACGAAGTGGTCGAGCGCATGGCCTCGCACCCCGGCAGCAAAACCTACGGCCGCTTGTCGGTGATGTTGCAGACCTATTGCAGCGTCTCGAAACTACTGGATGTGCCGCCGGCCGCCTTCGATCCGCCGCCCAAAGTGGATTCCGCGGTGGTGCGCCTCGAACCCAAGCCGGCCACCGACATCCCGGCCCATGACCCGCAGCGACTGAGCGCTGTGGTAACGCTGGCCTTTGCCCAGCGGCGCAAAACCCTGCGCAACAATTTACGCGGCGTCATCGGCGAAAAACAAATCGAATCGCTGGATATAGACGCCGGCACGCGCGCGGAAAATCTCCGGATCGACCAGTTTGTGGCGCTTTCCGCACTGCTGCCGGAGAAACCCTGAAAGCACGGCGAATTGCCCGGATCGGCCAGTTTTTTTTCGAATTTCGCGGTTCTGCTGATAAACTTGGAACGATAACAAGCTGGAGAATCAAGCATTGCGTACCCAAAACAGTGACGGCATTCAGGTCGAAGTCGATACCCACTATATGGAGTCGGAATCCGAACCCGAGGAAAACCGCTTCGTTTTCGCGTATACCGTGACCATCCGCAACACGGGAGACGTCGCCGCGCGACTGCTGACACGCCATTGGATCATCACGGATGCGAACGGAAAGGTACAGGAAGTCAAGGGCGAAGGTGTGGTCGGCGAAACACCTCACCTCAAACCCGGCGAAGGCTTTCAATACACCAGCGGTACCATGCTGGAAACCTCCATGGGTACCATGGGCGGCAGTTACCAGATGGTGACAGACGATGGCGAGGAGTTCGACGCCCGGATTCCCGACTTTCTGTTGACAACGCCCAGAACGCTGCACTAAAGCCCGCTAACACGCATTCGACCAGAAACTATGACCACCTACGTCATCGGCGATGTTCAGGGTTGCCACGCCGCGCTGCTGGAATTACTCGACAAACTGCGTTTTGACAGGACCCGGGACCAGCTCTGGTTCGCCGGCGATCTGGTCAACCGCGGTCCGGATTCGCTGGCTGTTTTACGATTCGTCCGTGATCTTGGCGATTGCGCCCGCTGCGTGCTTGGCAATCATGATCTGCACCTGCTGGCGGTTTATGCCGGACACCGAAAAATCGGCAGCAAGGACACACTCGGCGAAGTTCTCGCCGCGCCCGATCTGGACGAATTGATCGACTGGCTCAGGCGACTGCCGCTGTTGATCAGCACGCCGTCGGATTCGCACGTACTGACGCATGCCGGCCTGCATCCGGCCTGGGATCTGGCAACCGCCAAAGCCGAGGCGCGTTTTGTCGAAAGCCGTTTACAGAACGATGATTTCGAGAACATCTTCCCTTTTATGTATGGCAACACGCCGATTCGCTGGAAGCCCGGGCGTGGCAGTAAAAAACGCCTGCGCTTCGCCATCAATTGTTTTACCCGCATGCGGTTTTGCACCCTCAACGGCGAACTGGATTTCGAGCAAAAAGGCAGCCCGGGCAGCCAGCCGAAAAACCTTGTGCCCTGGTTTGACGTGCCGGAGCGGAAAAACCGCGAGCTGAAAATCATCTTCGGCCACTGGTCGACACTCGGGCGGGTCAATGACAGCAATGTGATCGCGATTGATTCGGGCTGTGTCTGGGGCGGGTATCTGACCGCTTATCAGCTGGAAACGGATTTGTATTCGAAGGTCAGTTGCCCGGCCGCCCGTTTACCTGGCAGCGACTGATCGACGTTATTTACCGGCATCCTGCGCCATCATCCATTTCACCACCCTGACTACCGGATAGGGTGAAATCATCATCAAGCCGAGTCCGATCGCTGACGCTATGCCAACCATGGAGTCCGGCGGCTCCTGTGGAATCACATACCAGGCCACGCCCGCCAACAGGACCAGCAAGCCGAGCAGATGCAGGTAAAAAAAGAATTTCAGCATCTCACTGTTCGTCCTGCGACCCGTGATCCCGCCGCAGCAAAATCCGGCAGGTGTAAGACCAGGGCTGGCCGCCGGCAGGGTCGGCGTCGACGGTTCGGGCGCTGACTTCCCGCCAGTCGTTCTCATTAAAACTGTCCAGCCAGACATCGCCCTCGAAGGCATGATCTATAACCGTCAGATAGAGTTTTTCGGTCTGCGGCATGGCCGCCGCACACAGACTCGCACCACCGATCAGCATGATTTCTCCCGTGGCATCCCGATGCGCTTCAGCAAGCGCCATCGCCGACGGCAAATCATGCGCCACCAGCACGCCGTCCGCCTGCCAGTCAGTTTGCCGGCTAACGACGATATTGGTTCTGCCCGGCAAGGGCTTGCCGATGGATTCGAAAGTCTTGCGCCCCATGATCAGGGGCTTGCCCATGGTGACACGCTTGAAATATTGCAACTCGGCCGGTAAATGCCAGGGCATGCCGCCATTCGCGCCGATCAGGCGGTTGCGGTCCATCGCCATCATCATGCAAAGCATCAGACCGCTACCGGTGCCGCAATATGCGCCTGCGCCTGATATTCTTCCAAGGTAAAGTCCTCATAGCTGAAACCGAAAATATCCCTGACCGCCGGGTTGAGACGCATCCGCGGCAGTTTTCCCGGTGTGCGCTGTAATTGCTTGTCGACCTGTTCGAAGTGGTTGGCGTACAAATGCGCATCGCCGAGCGTATGCACAAAATCGCCCGCGTCAAGATCGGCGACCTGCGCCATCATCATGGTCAACAGCGCGTATGAGGCGATATTAAACGGCACGCCAAGAAAGATATCCGCGCTGCGCTGATACAGTTGACAGGACAAACGCCCGTCGGCGACGTAGAACTGAAAAAAGGCGTGACACGGCGGCAAAGCCATTTTCTCGATCTCGCCGACATTCCAGGCGCTGACGATAATACGTCGCGAATCCGGTGTTTCGCGAATCTGCCGCAACGCCTCGCTGATCTGATCATGGGTTTTGCCGTCGGCGCCGGCCCACGAACGCCACTGATGACCGTAAATCGGCCCGAGGTCGCCGTTCTCATCGGCCCATTCATCCCAGATTTTCACGTTATTCTGCTTGAGATAAGCAATATTGGTCTCGCCTTTGAGAAACCACAATAACTCATGCACGATCGAACGGAGATGCAGCTTCTTGGTGGTCAACAAGGGAAAACCACGCTGCAGGTCGAAGCGCATCTGGTAACCGAACACGGAGCGCGTACCGGTGCCGGTACGGTCGGATTTATCCACGCCGTGATCCATCACGTGACGCATCAGGTCAAGATACTGCTGCATATCAGGAGTTCTCCTGCGCGGGTTTGCGGTGATAGGCCATCCAGATGAACAACAGCCCGAATACAACCATCGGCAGGGACAGCAACTGGCCCTGCGTCATCCAGTCGAGCGCGACAAAACCCATGTGATCATCCGGCTGCCGAACGAACTCGATCAGAAAACGGTAAATTCCGTAATAGGTCAGAAAAAAACCGGACACCGCCATCACCGGCCTTGGCTTTTTGGAATACAGCCAGATCAGCAGGAAAAACACCGGCCCTTCGAGGAAAAACTGATAGAGCTGCGACGGGTGCCGCGGCTCCGGCCCGCCGCCAGGGAACACCATCCCCCAGGGCACATCGGTAACACGCCCCCAGAGCTCGCCGTTGATAAAGTTGCCGATACGGCCGGCGCCAAGGCCGATCGGCACGACCGGCGCGATCAGATCGGCGACATTGAAAAACGTACGGTTGGTTTTTCTGCCGTAAAGATAAAAGGCGATCAACACGCCGATCAGGCCGCCGTGAAATGACATACCGCCCTGCCAGATCTTCAGCAGCATCAGCGGATTCTCAACAAAGGCCGAAAAATTGTAGAAAAACACATAGCCGATGCGCCCACCGAGCACCACGCCCAGCGCGATATAAAACACCAGATCGCCGATTTCCTCCGGGTCCCAGCCAGAGCCCGCGCGGCTGGCGCGCAATCTCGCCAGCCACCAGCCGCCGACGAAGCCGACCAGATACATCAAGCCGTACCAGTGTATTTTAAGTGGTCCGAGGGAGACGGCGACCGGATCGATCTCAGGAAAAGTCAGCATAAAAGGCTCGTCAGGTCGCGGCCGATGGCCGGACATTGATTAAAGCGCGCTATTTTAACGTGAACCGGTATCAATTGGCAGTCAGCGTTGAACCGACGGCGGGTATTCAGGTTTTCTGTCGGCCACGCAATTTGAAGTGGGCAAGATGCTGGATGATATCGGCCATGGGCAGCTCCGAGAAATGCTTGAAGCGGCTGCGCGCCTCCTCGACCGTACTGGCCACGTCGTGGATATTATCGGACTTCAGTTCCGGAAACGTCACCGCCTGCAGCCCCAGCAGACCGCCGAGCTGCACCTTAAGCTCACTGGCATGTGGCAGAGCGCCTTCGATGTGCGTCCGATGCAGAAGAAATTTCGCATTGTCGCGCAGCAAGCCCAGCAGCTCCGTGCAATGGCCGAGACACAGCGGATTCCTGCACTCTATTCCCTGCCGGTCGGCCAGACAGAACCGCTCCGCGTGCTGGCACTCGCAGCGAGTGGTAAACACCGCTTTTTCAAACACACACTGGTTGGGATTGATGGATTTGAGCGCGCTTCGATATTCCTTTTCGTCCATTGACAGATCCGTGGAGCTTTACTTTTCCCACTCCTGAAGAATTGGTTTGTCGCGTTTTTCCTGCAACAACTCCTCGGCCTGCAGTTTGTTTTCGGCAAAAATTATTTTTACCTGGACCTCTGCGTCCACCTTGCTGCGTAATTCACGCACCAGTTTTTTCGCTTCGGGATAGGAAGAAAATTCCTCCACAGCGTCCAGATTTTTTACCAGCGGCGTGACGCTGGGTGAAATTTTATACACGTAATATGGCATCTTTGAGTGTGTTTCCGTTTTATTTGTATACAGTCCGGACGATTTGCTGGTCAATAAATACCGGTTTATCTTAGCGTATCGCCGCTGCGTGTATTCGACTGCCTGCGGATACAAACCGCAAGCGGGAGAATTCAATCTACTGAAAAGGCCTGCAATAGCAAGCAGCCCTTTGGGGATAAGTGCCTGCCAGCCCACATGGAACAGCGGGCCGGCGCATTCAGGCCGACTAGGCTTCGAGTACCGCCTCGGACTTCCATTCCGCCATCAGTTCTTCAAAAGTGCCCGATGCCGTGGGCCTGGCAAGATAGAAGCCCTGCACCTGGTCGCAGCCAAGCTCTCTGACGCCGCTGAGCTGTTCCTGCGACTCGACGCCTTCGGCAAGGATTTTCATATCCAGCTCCTGACCCATGCCGACCAAGGCATGTATGATCGCCTTGTTGGCCCGACCGTCGTGCAAACCCTGCACAAACGTCTGGTCTATCTTGAGCAGCTTGAACGGCAGCTTGCGCAGCATGTCCAGCGACATATGCCCTTTGCCAAAATTGTCGATCGACAATTGAAAGCCCATGTCGGCCAGTTCACCGAGTACCTGCGCGACCTGGCCCGGATCCTTGCTGGCGGAAATTTCCGTCAATTCGAGTTCGATACGCTCGGCGCTGGTTTGGTGGGTGTCGAGAATTGCGCGAAAATTATCAACCAGATCCTGGTCGAGCAATTGCGCGGGCGACAGATTGATTGACACACGGAACTGCTCGAAGCCGGCTTCGTCGGCCTCGGCAATCAATTTGCAGGCATCGCGTAACACCAGTTCACCAAGATCGGCGATCAGCCCGGTCGCCTCGGCAAGCGGCACGAACGCGGCCGGCATCAACAGACCCTGACTTGGATGCCGCCAGCGCACCAGCGCCTCGGCACCGATGATCTCACCGGTTTTCAGATCGCTGGTCGGCTGGTACCAGACATGTATTTGTTTGTCCTTGAGCCCTCGCGACAACTCGCGCTCACCGAGCAAACTGTTCAAGGCGCGCGATTGATCCATCGACGCCCTGTACAAGGCAACCTGCTTGCCCGACGTTTCGCGGGCCGTTATACGGGCGCGCAAAGCCTGGATCAACAGTTCTCCGGAATCGCGACCATCGACCGGGAAACGACTGATACCGGCGCTGCCGCTGATGCTGATATCCGCTTCCGGCAGCTGATAATCCTTGCCAAGCTCATCGAGCAATTGCTCCACGCAGTCAAGCAGCTCGGCTTCATCCAGATCCTCCTTGATACCGGTGATCAGACCGAACTCATCCTCGCCGATGCGCGCCAGCTGCATGGCATGGATATCACCGCCGAGGCGGTCGGTAAAATCCGTATCGGCGAGTTTTTCCTGCAAACGCCGGGTCGCCTCTTCGAGCACCTGATCGCCGACGCCGTAACCAAAGGAATCGTTAACGCGCGCAAAGCCGTCAAAGTCGAAACTGACGATGGCCAGCGAACCGGGCTCCTCGATCGCGGTCAGTATATCCAGGTGATGAACGAAGTTTTCCCGATTCGGCAAACCGGTAAGCCGGTCACGATCGGAAATGAATTTGAGACGCTGGCCGTACTGTTCGATATCATCGTTTTCTATACGGTAAAGCTGGCTGGCTGTTTCACGGTTCGAGCCATCCAGGCTGTCGAGTTCATAAGCCGTGTTGCGCAGAATGACTTCAAAAAGTTTCAGCAAGGCGCCGTCGATCATGCCCTGCTCCGGCAACACGCCGACCAACAGGCCAAGCACATGCTCATCGGTGCGGATTGCGTGATAAACCAGCCATTCGCCATATTCAGACGATTCCTTGAGCGCCGGCCGGTTGTTTTGCAACACCCGCACGATGGCGCCGGTCTGGCGCAGCCGGTCGAGCTCGGTCTGGATCCGCTTTTCACTGCCTTCCGGCGCGACTTCGGACAATTCCAGCATACAGTTGGCATTCACCCACATTAAGCCGCAGGCGCTGAATTCGAAAATATCACTGAGTTGCTTGACCAGATTGGCGAGAACGGTCTGTTGATCGAGAAATTGTCGACGTTCGGCGGGTTGATGCAATTGGCTGGACAGAAACTCAAGCGCAGCGATTTGTTTTTCCCGCAACCGCACGCCCTGGTTCAAGCGTTCGCGAAGCCGTATTTCCTTTTGTGAAACGATATCCTGGCGTAGCCGCCGGGCTACGAGATTCTTGGAGCTTACCAACGATGATGAAGTCATGTGCGAGATTTCAGCTTCTCAGATAGACACTCCCTTTACTGTTCCGCAAAGGATAAATAGTGATGGGAATGAACGTTGTTTCATTTCGTTGCGTCGTCTGCTGCCCCACAAAACATCCAGGCTTGTATTAAATCCGCTATAGACGACACTTGTCTTGAGTTATCCGGCGCTTGCTGCAACGGACGGCACATTGCAACACGACCACGCCCCGATTGCAAGCCAAAAATAACCTTCATTGGAGACCGCTATTGGAATCTAATCAGCGACTTGCGCTTGACTGTTGTATGAAAATATCATCAAACGCCCGCAGCTCCGTCATTCCACTTTGGGTAAGGCGCCAACTACAATTTTTTACAATCCAGCGCGTGCCGCCAGTGCAGTGTTTGCGAGTGTTGTCAAGCGCTTTGTAGCCTGGCGAAAATCGTTTTCAGGTAATCGGTTTCAGGCATCGCCGCATTGACCGGATGATCGGGTCCCTGCCCGCCGCGCGCAAGGATCTGCAGATGACGGCGGTTTTTACGCGCTGCCCTGAGCATGGCGCTGTTCAAGTCCTGGCGTGTCAGGTGTTGCGAGCAGGATGCACAAACCAGTATCCCGTCGTCTTCCAGCAGCCCCATGGCCAGCCGGTTGATAAGCTCGTACTGGCGCAGACCGGCCGTATGATCTTTTTTGCGTTTGATAAACGCAGGCGGGTCCAGTACCACAATATCAAAACGGCGCGCTGATTCCTGTAATACTCGCATCTGTTCAAGTGCGTCCCCGCACTGTGAAGAAAAGCGATCGGCGTAGCCGTTGAGCGCGGCATTGCTCTCGGCCAGCTTCAGCGCCGGCGCGGAGGCATCAATCGCGACAACCTCCTGCGCGCCACCGGCCGCCGCGTTTATCGCCCAGCCGCCAAGATAGGAAAACACATCCAGCACCCGTTTACCGGCCGTCAAACGTTGCAAAAAAGCGCGGTTTTCCCGATGATCATAGAACCAGCCGGTTTTTTGCCCGCTCATCAGTGGCGCGTGGAAGTTCAGACCATTCTCACGCAAGGTGATTTGATCCCGCTCTTCACCATAAACGAATTCATTATGCAGCGGCAGGTTTTCCAGCTTACGGACCGAACTGTCGTTTCTAAGCAGAATACTTGATGGCGACAGGCTGTCACGCAACACATCCAGGATAACATCACGCTGCCGCTCCATGCCTGCAGTATTGATCTGCAAAACCAGCACGTCATCGTAGCGATCGATAATCAGGCCCGGCAGAAAATCCCCCTCGCCATGCACCAGCCGGTAAAACGGCTCCTCATAGAACATCTGCCGTAGCGTCAACGCGCTTTGGAGTCTCTGGCGAATCAGCGCGGCGTCGAACGGCCGGCCGGAATCCCTGCTGCACAAGCGCGCGCAAATCAGCGAAGCCGGATTGACATACACATAGCCGAGAAAATCCCCGCGGCTGGATTCAAGCCTGGCACTTTCACCCGGCTCAAACGCCACCAGCGGGGTCGCGCGGGTATCCACTTCATTACTGAATATCCAGAGATGGCCGGCCAGCAGACGGCGCTCTTCGTTTTTTCGAAGTTTGAGGGTTTTCATCGGAAACGGTTAGCGGGAATAAACGACCGGCAGGCAGCGGACATGGATACTATCTGTTCGAGGCAGCCAACGGATTGCAGGCGACAACACATCGGGCACTGATCGGCGAAAGCCACCGGTAAAACATGCACCGGTAGGGAGTTTATTTTTTCTGCAAGGCAGCGAGAATTTCGTCTTCGAGTTCACCGCGAACGGCAAGCACTTCACCGATTTCGGAAATATCCCTGTCGAAGGTCAGCAGCTCTTCGTCGGTTGCGGCAAAGCGATCATACTTGTCGTTGAAGTCGACAATTTTATCGGTGGTTTGGGCAATACCGGGATAAACGCGGTCGGAAGCTTCCTTGACAGTCTGCCGGCGCTCTTTGCCTTCGATGATACGCTGGTAAATTTCAAAATGGCCAAGCGCGGTGTAGTCCATCAACAACTGCAAAAAGGTTCTGACATCGGAAGCACGGGCTCTTTTCTCTTCCTGCTCATCGTCGGCATCGTCGAAATCCAGATCGTCGAAGGATTTCAGTCTCGCCAGTTTACCATAGGCCACAAGTACTTCCTGCCGCTCCCTGATCAGGCTGTTTACCGTTGTTTCGATCCGTGCACGGCGTTCATGTCCACCGGCCTGTGTTGCCGTGAAATCAGAAGCTGCATCGTTTGTGGTCATGTATGACTCCATCGTCCGTCGTTGTAGACTTGCTTGCCAATCCGCTTGTCATGCCGTACCTGGATTAATCCGGCAACTGTTACAGGTAATAATATACAGAGTTAAAGCAAGTTGCATCCCAAAGTTGATGAGTGTTACAAATTGCTTACATGCAAGCGGCACGTCAACGCAAGCCTCCAGCTGGCAGCAATCTCGAGAATGATCAAGGCGTGTACACCTGGTCATCCTCATCGAAATCGATAATCAGCTCCGCATAAAGGCTTTCATCCACGTAGTCTTCATTGATTGCCCAGTCACGCACCGACATCCCGGCTGCATGTACCGCATCCCTGTCGGCGCAACGCAGATGATGCCAGGCCGGTAACTCACGCCCTTCGTTCAGCCGCCGATAGGCGCAACTCGGTGGTAGCCATTTGCTTTTTTCCTCACTCAGCGGCGCGACGTTGGTACAGTCGCCGACCAATTGCAGGCGGTTTTTATAATCCTTGCAACGGCAGGTTTCCAGATCCAGCAGACGGCAGGCGACACGGGTGAAAAACGTCTGCCCGGTATCTATATCCTCAAGCTTTTGCAGACAGCAACGCGCGCAGCCGTCACACAGGGATTCCCATTCCTCTGACGTCAGTTCATCCAGGCGCTTGTCACGCCAGAAAACAGTATGCTCGGTCATAAACGCTGATTTTCACCTTTGCCTTACACAGGATTTATTCGCTAATCCGCCAAGCATAGCGGAAAAAACGCCGGCTGAATCGACGCATTGTTTTCGCCGCCGCATGATGCAGACCATTTTGGAATTCACGGATCAGTCATGAAAACAGGCAAAAATGCCCTCATATGATGCAAAAAACGCCCATAGCGACAGCAATGACATCATGCAGCAATAATTTTCTGCAATCTGCCAAAGCCTGATCCATAATGTCCAGAGTCAACGATTCGGAGCCATATAAACATGCCGGACACAGATAGTTTTGCCATAGAACAGCTCGGACCCTGCAAGCTTAATAACCCCCTGACCGAAAAACAGTACTTCAGGTTTCGCGAGGATGATGAAAAAATCCCGCTCAATCCCGTCTATCGGAATACACCCTCCGAAGGATCCATGGAACTGGCCGGCGCACGCCGGAAAATCTATTTTCAGCCGGGCCGGACCCGCGCCGCCATCGTTACCTGCGGCGGCCTCTGCCCGGGGATCAACGCCGTAATACGCGGCATAGTAATGCAACTCTGGCATATTTACGGCTGCAAGGACATCATCGGCATACGCTACGGATTTGGCGGGCTGACGGAAAATGCACCGCCTCCCATCGAACTGAATCCGACCATCGTCAACGATCTCAAGACACGCGGCGGCACGATACTCGGCACCTCACGCGGTACGCCGCCGACCGACCAACTGGTTGACAGCCTGGAATGGAAAAACATCGATATCCTGTTCGTGATCGGCGGCGACGGCTCGATGCGCGGCGCCAACGCCATCTGGGAAGAAGTCAAAAAACGCGGGCTGAAAAAATCCATCATCGGCGTGCCGAAAACCATCGACAACGACATTCCCTTCGTCACACGCTCGTTCGGCTTTGAAACCGCCGTTGCCGAAGCCTGCGAAGCGGTCAACTGCGCCAGCACGGAAGCGCGCGGGATACGCAACGGTATCGGCATCGTCAAACTGATGGGACGCAATGCCGGTTATATCGCTGCCAATGCCTGTCTGGCTTCGGGTAACGCCAACTTTTGCCTGATTCCGGAAGTCGCTTTCGCGCTTGACGGTCCCGGTGGTTTTCTGGACCTGCTGGAACGCCGCCTGCGTCTGCGCCACAACGCAGTGATCGTGATCGCCGAAGGCGCGGGACAGGAATTTTTCGCCGATCAGGACCTTGGCAGCGACGCTTCGGGCAACCGGAAGCTCGGCGATATCGGCCTGCTGCTCAAGGAACGCATCAGCACCTATCTGAAAAAAGTCGGTCTCGACAATTCCATCAAATATATCGAGCCGAGTTATCTGATCCGCTCGACCGGGCCGAATGCCAACGATCAGCTTTTCTGCGACACCTGCGCACGCGCCGCCGTACACGCCGCGCTGGCCGGCAAAAGCGGGCTGCTGATCGGCAACCGTTTTCGACATATTGTGCATGTGCCGATGCGGGCACTGGCAGGCAAGGAACGCAAGGTTAACCCGGACGGGGATTTGTGGTTCAGTGTGCGGGAGAACACCGGGCAGCCGCAATACATCGGCACCCAGGCTTCATCAGAACAGGCCGAAGAGTCCTGACACTCTCCGGCCTGGCCGTCGTTCTTTAGCTGTTATGATAGTCGATCAGCCGCTGGATCTCGTTTTTCGAACCCATCATCACCGGTACGCGTTGATGCAGTCCATGCGGCTGTACGTCCATGATGCGGCCGTGACCGGTGCTGGCCAGCCCGCCAGCCTGCTCGACGATAAAACTCATCGGGTTGGCTTCGTAGAGCAGGCGCAGACGACCTTCCTTACCCTGCTTTTTCAGCTTGGCATCCTGCGGATAGATAAAAATACCACCGCGGCACAGTAAACGATGCACGTCGGCCACCATGGAACCGATCCAGCGCATATTGAAGTCCTCGCCACGCGGCCCTTCCTTACCGGCCAGCAACTCGTCGATGTAACGTTTCATCGGCGGTTCCCAGTGGCGGATA
>JAGRHW010000630.1 GCA_020444765.1 Gammaproteobacteria bacterium
CTGCGCGGATGGCGATGCCGGGCACATCTACTCCGGCATCCTGCCGTTCGATGTCAAAAAGGTCGACACCGCGGCCCTGCAGCCGACCCGCACGAAAATAATGATCAACCTCGGTAATCCGGAACAAGCCATGGAAGCATCGTTCCTGCCGGCCGATGGCGTCGGCCTGGTCAGAACGGAGTTTATTATCGGCAGTCTGATCCGGGTTCATCCCAGCGCCCTGCTGGCTTATGACACTTTGGACCGCCGCTTGCGCGACACGATCGATAACATCATCGAAGGCTATGACTCGCCGGCTGACTTTTTCGTCAGCAAGCTGGCTCAGGGCATCGCCATGATCGCTGCGGCCTTTTATCCAAAGCCGGTGACCGTGCGTTTTTCGGATTTCAAGTCCAATGAATACGCCTCGCTGATAGGCGGTGACCAGTTCGAACCGAACGAAGAGAATCCGATGCTCGGCTTACGTGGCGCGATGCGTTATTTTTCGCCGGACTTTTCCGCCTCGTTTGCGCTTGAGTGCCAGGCCGTGAAAAAAGTCCGCAGCGACATGGGCTTGAAAAACGTGCAACTGCTGGTGCCGTTCGTCCGCTCGATCAACGAGGCGGAAAAAGTCGCCAAACTCCTGGAACAGCAGGGTTTGAGCCGACATGAGGATGATCTGAAAATCCACCTGATGTGCGAGGTCCCGAGCAATGCCTTGCTGGCAGCGAAATTTCTCAATCATTTCGACGGTTTTTCAATCGGTTCCAACGATCTGACGCAACTGACCCTCGGCATCGATCGTGACGCCGTGCTGGACAGCAATCTCGACGAGCGTGACGAAGCTACGCAAATGTTGATCAAGATGGCCATTCAGGCCTGCAAATCAGCCGGTAAATCCGTCGGTATCTGCGGCCAGGCGCCATCGGATTTTCGTGAGATCGTGGACTTTTTGATCGATGAACAAATCGATTCCATCTCACTGAACAGCGACAGCCTGCTGGAAATGAAAACCTACATCAGCAATCTGGAACGCAAGCGAGCCTGAAGCACCACGGAAGCTCAAATGGTTGCATTTTGGTGCAAAACAGCAAAATACCCGCAGAACGGCGGTAATTCCTGAAATTTGTTAATCAAACGCTTGAGATTGTTTGTCAATTGTTGATAATTGCGGATTCTCTGAATCCCTACACCTGAGCAAACATCATTTAATTATGGCGAAAGAAGAACCGATTGAAATGGAAGGTACCGTTATCGATACCCTTCCAAATACTATGTTTCGAGTCGAACTCGATAACGGACATGTTGTAACCGCACATATCTCCGGCAAAATGCGCAAGCATTACATCCGCATCCTGACAGGTGACAAGGTCACCGTGCAAATGACACCTTATGACCTTACCAAGGGTCGAATCACTTACCGCAGCCGATAATCTGTCGATCGCGCGATAACGGCTTGGCGCGCTTGCCGCCCCAGATCTGCAAACTCTCCGGCTTTATAATCGCCTTCTGCACAATCACGCCGGAACGGCTTTACCACCTTCCTGCTTGCTTTCACAGTTGATGGCCAGATTGCCTTCATTATCGAGCTTGACCACGACCTTGCCACCGTTTTTCAGGCG
>JAGRHW010000631.1 GCA_020444765.1 Gammaproteobacteria bacterium
GGCACCAGAGGCTGATTACAAAAATCATCTTGCTGAATGGTTGAACGCCGTTTACGCCGACATCTTACACTATGCAAATCCAAGAGATGGGGACGAGGCTTCGGTGCGCGATGCTTTCCGTCCGTACAAGCCCCACAGTATGCAAGACCGCATGCTGACGTTATTCACAGGCCTTTATGGCGTGGCGGGTGTTTGGCCGGAAGGTGCGCAAAAAGCGCGCATTGGCCGTCCCAAGAGCAATGCGACTAAGGGTGAAAAGAAGAAAGCCCCTCCAACTCCGCAGGGCAATGCGCCAAACCCACCCCCATTGAAAGACCCGAATGCACTTGGCGAGAAAAATCAAATGACTGAAAAGGCCCTCGAGTATCGACTGGTCGATTTGATGAGCGAGGCGGCTGGAAACGAAGAAGTGATGAAATCCATAATCAACGTCATCACCTTCCTGAAAACCAAGGAAGCTGCCGAGGTAACGGAATCCGGGAAAAACACTGGATAGAAAGGAGGACTGGTATGGAACCCATATGACGACCGCTTCCTGATCTAACAGGGTCTAGCCATCCTGTTAGTTTCAGCAGTCGCCATTAGGGCGGCAGGTGCCGGAGCCAAGTGCTCCGGTGCCACACTGTTCCGAAAATAGTTTCGGTACAGCAACAATGACCGAAAAATCGGGCATCAAAGCCATGACATAATGATTCATTGATACGAATCCGTCAACCCGTATTTCGGTCGCAGCCTTTACGAAAGGAAAGGCAATGCATGATCGTGACCTTACGCCTGAGATGGCGGCAGTAATCAAGTTGGCACGGAGTCTGGGTATTCCGTACTCATGGATCACTGGGTACTACCCCGGCCTAAATTTTGGCCGGATTGCCGATGTGATGGCAGGGCGGCGCTTCCCAGGTGTTCCGCCCGCATCACAGTTACCGCCGGACTTTCCAAAGCCAATGGCGGCTTAGCATAACCTGCAGGGGCGGCCTCACTGGTCGCCCCTTTTCAGTTTCCAGAGCTTGTACGGCCCGTATTCGCCGTGGTCAGTGGTGACGCCTACGCTTTCAACCAAGCCCTGATTGACGCATGTCTTTATGCATGCCCCGACACGCTTCCTTATCGTGGTGATGGTGGCGTCGTCAGCTACAAGACCACGGTCCACAACCCACATTTCGGTGATCTGGCGCGATGTAAGCGGCTCCGTAGCCTCACGCAGCGCCGACAGCACAAACCGCTTCACAGAACCTTTCTGTGCCCTGTGCTTCGTCACATACTGCTTTATGGCATAGGTGTCGGCGTTAGGGTCAAAGAGCCTGATAGCGGCGTCCAGATGGTCTATATCGACCGTCAGCTTCTTGATCTCTGCCTTATACTGTTCACGCAGGGCAACCAGTTCCGCGTGCTTCGCTACAAGGCCGGATACCGTGTTAGGCCGGTCGTATTTGATATTCTCCGTCATGATTGATGTAGTACATCATCATATTACGGATGTAAACATCATATTTGGTGAGTTTGCTCCATAATACCGGAATTTACCCCGCAGGTACTCGATTCCCTGCGTCAGCCGCTGGAGGCGGGCGAAGCGGCCATTGTCCGCGCCAACTACCGG
>JAGRHW010000632.1 GCA_020444765.1 Gammaproteobacteria bacterium
TTTTTTCCGGGGGGCGGGGTGGCGGTACGGTGATTTCATCGTTCAGATCGACAAATCCGGACAATAGATCAGCCAGACGTGATTCGCCGGCAATGACGGCATCGAAACGGTCCAGTGTGCGTTGAATCGTGTTCGGATAGCTGGCCAGCGCTGTCAGTGCTTCGCGCAGACCCTCTTCGATGCGTTTGGCGATCTCAATTTCGCCTTCGCGGGTAAGTAGTTCCACCGTGCCCATTTCGCGCATATACATGCGTACCGGGTCGGTGGTTCTGCCAAACTCGCCATCGACGGAGGCCAGCGCTGCCGCAGCTTCATCCGCAGCATCGTCATCCGTGCTGACTGTTGAATCGGACAGGATCAGGGTATCATTGTCTGGCGCAATTTCGCTGACACTGATCCCCATGTCATTGATCATGCTGATAATTTCTTCGACCTGATCCGGATCTACAATACCCTCGGGCAGGTGATCGTTGACCTCGGCATAGGTAAGAAAGCCCTGTTCCTTGCCTTTGGCGATGAGTTCTTTGAGGCGGGATTGCTGGTTTTGCTTGATTGCCATAGAGTGAATCTGGTCAGTAAAGGATAGGAAATCCAAACCCCCAAGCTTAGCGCTTCAGGCGGACTAAGTCCAGGGGATCCCGGCCGTCCGGGCTGTGTCCGGACGACTGACGTGTTGTAATCAGAAAGCCCTGAATCGTCAAGGCCTGGTGTGCAGCAAACGTCTTTTACAATCTGCAGACGAATTGCCGAAAATCAACACGTTTATCGCCTAAGAGCAGGTAAAATTTGCTGCTTTCTTACAGACAGATGGATAGGCTGTTCACAACCTTTGGATATTGATCGAAGGAAAATCGATTGCTAATGTTGTCCGGATATGAATTCTAATCTGTCTTTCGCGTGTGCATTATGTTATTTTCCGGCGCTTACTCTCACTACAAAAAAAGTGGCAGGCGGTTCCGTCTGACCTTCTCACTCCTCGCTAGCTAGGCAGATTGTTTGGTTTGACATCATCGGTATGACATGACATCGCGAAGCGTCTCTGAAATAAAACAATATGGACCTGATGTCAGTCATCCCGCGCTGTATTGATGTGGCTTTACCGGTTTCAGGATTTGCCCGTTGTCATTGCGGTGGGCGGATTTCCGGCTCAGAATTTTTTACTTGAATAATCCGAGGGGTTTTAACAGTCATGGCTGAACGCAAAGAACTTGCAAACGCAATTCGCGTATTGAGTATGGACGCTGTCCAAAAGGCCAAATCCGGTCACCCGGGTGCGCCGATGGGCATGGCCGACATCGCGGAGGTGCTTTACAACGACTTCATGAAGCACAATCCCGCCAATCCAAAGTGGGCCGACCGTGATCGTTTCGTGATGTCAAACGGTCACGCTTCCATGTTGCCTTATTCCGTTCTGCATCTGACCGGTTACGACGTCAGCATGGACGATTTGCGGCAATTCCGGCAGCTGCACTCCAAAACGCCGGGTCATCCCGAGTACGGCTATTTGCCCGGAATCGAGACCACCACCGGGCCGCTCGGACAAGGTGTATCCAACGCTGTCGGCATGG
>JAGRHW010000633.1 GCA_020444765.1 Gammaproteobacteria bacterium
GTAACCGAAGCCAGTAACAAAATGGGAATCATGAACAGCGCGTGTTTGATCGGCAGATCGCCCGAGGCGATCGGGCGGTTGCGCTTGTTGGGGTGCAGGCGGTCGTCCGGCAGATCGAATAAATCGTTGAGCACATAGACGCTAGAGGCACACAGACTGAAGGCGAAAAAAGCCATCACGGTCTCAAAGATGGCGTGCGAATCATCGAATTTGTGCGCGACCAGCAGCGGCACGAAGATCAGCAGGTTTTTCAGCCACTGATAAACGCGCATTGCGCTGAGGTATCTCATCAGCGAAGGTGTCGAGGTATCGAAGACCGCTTTGAATCGGATCGAATTGGCGAGGTGCCGTTCGAGCTGACGCTCGCTGTTGACCAGAATGGCTTCGCGGGCCGATTGCCACACCGGCAGGTCCTTTTCCGAATCGCCGGCGTAGTCGTAGCCGTGTTCGCCGAATTCCTCGACCAGCTTGCGGCGTTTCGTCTCGCCGGTCAGATTGACCGATTCGGTACTGGCGAAATAGCCGTCGAAACCGAAAAACCGCGCGATATCGGCGGCGAATTTTTCGTTACTGGCGGTGGCGAGAAATATTTTGCGTCCTTTCTGGGAATCCAGAAACAGACGGAATTGCGGATTGACCGGCAGGCGTCTGGGACTCAGGCGCGTGTGCCGCGCAATCTGCGATTTGACCCAGGCTTTGCCGCGAAACAGCCAGAATGGCACCAGCAGCGCCAGCAGCGGTTTGGTTTTCAGCAGGACGACAAGCGATTCGACAAGTAAATCCGAACGGATCAGGGTGCCGTCAAGGTCAACCGCGAGCGGTATATCTGCGTTGTTGGAGTTCACTATCGAGGCCATGATTCTGCATAATCTATCATGCAGGATATAGCAAAATATCAGCCATACGTTTGATTTTGCGGAGATTTACGATGCGCGCCAGGAAAGCCTGGTTTTGCCGCCCCGGCGGGCTCGGAAAAAGCCTTCAGGCGTATCTTCTGGCTTCCAGCATCAACCGTTTCATTTCGCGGGTCGCCTCGGCCAGGCCGCTGAAAATGGCCCGGGCGATCATGCTGTGGCCGATATTCAGCTCATGAATGCAGGGAATCGCCGCGACCGCCTGCACATTGTGGTAGTGCAGGCCATGCCCGGCGTTGACGATAAGGCCGAGCCGGTCGGCATGTTCGGCCGCTTTGACCAGCAGATCCAGCTCCGCCGTGCGGGTTTGCTCGGTTTCCGCGTCGGCGTAACGGCCGGTGTGCAGTTCGATGGCCGGTGCATTGACCTGTTTCGCTGCGTCGATCTGTTTGGGGTCGGGATCGATAAACAGCGAGGTGCGGATGGCTGCGGCGTTAAAGGTGGCAGTCAGCTCGGTCAGACGCGCCAGGTTGTTGATCACGTCGAGCCCGCCTTCGGTGGTCAGTTCCTCGCGTTTTTCGGGTACCAGACATACATCCGCCGGTTTGATTTTCAGCGCGATGTCACGCATTTCGTCGGTCGCGGCCATCTCGAAATTCAGCTTGGTCTGCAGGCTTTCCGCCATGCGCAGGATATCGTGATCCTGGATAT
>JAGRHW010000634.1 GCA_020444765.1 Gammaproteobacteria bacterium
AACTGAAGGCGCGTATACTAATGATATCTGTGCAAGCGGTCAAGGCCTGTACCGACAGCACAGGCCAATTTTTCAGTCACTTACTTGCGGGTGATACGATCAAGGTCGGAAATCAGTTCGTTAAGTGCGTCCATCTTGCTGGCACCAGCTGCGCCAACCGGCTTTGCATTACCAGCGGCCTCAGCTGGACTGGCATCCGTCGAGGACTGCATGCGGTTTTTTTCCTTGAGATATCGACGGTAAAACTCATCGGGTGACAAACCATCCGTCTTTGTGGATGCAGAAGCGGCCGTGTTGACCTGACCCGCTTTGTTTGGCGATTCAGTGCGCTTGAGGGTCACGATCGGTTCAGCACTCTTTAACGGTGCAACCGAGGTATCGGGAGTTGGCAAAGGCTCCGGCGTAGCGATTTCAACGGCTGCTGGTTTATTGTTTACGGACCTATCCACCGGCAACACAATAACCTTGTTACCAGGTGTGGATTTATTTTGCTCGGGCTCGAGCAATACACCACTTTCCATAATCAGCAGACAGCCTTCATGCAATGATTCAGAGATTTGTGCAACCTCTGGACTGCGAAAGGTCCCCAGCTTTTGCAAAGTTGCCAGGTCGTCGAATACCGGCAGGTCTGAAACCAGACTGTCCGGATCAAAGCTGTCCGTATCCCGCAGGTCGGCGACCTCATCGGCAATCGATTCTATAACCGCCCTAACGGCGTTTACGCCGTCCTGATCACCTTCAAACACCAGATGCCGCCCGATATCACCGGTTACACTCACCAGCGATAAATTAACGGCCGGTTTCTTGGCCAGGCTGACACAGGCCGAGTACACCATATCTATACCATCGATGGTGCGGGAGATACGATCCAGATCGGAAGCTTTCTCACCGGCATCGAGCAAACGAATCTCTAGATAGGCCCGACCTCGAGGCAAGGCCTTATCCTTCCCGTTTTCCGTATCCAGCAAAGCAACCAGGCCAGGTAAATGATTGGCAGCGAACATCACCCGACTATAAAGTTGTACGACTTCGGCGCGCGTCTGCTCCAACCCGTGACTGATGGAAAGAATCTCCGACCAGTATTTATCCGATCCCAGATTTTCCAGGTGCATAAAGCCGCAGACTTTTTTTTCGGCGGCGCCAAAATGCGCATAACCGGCCATGAGTTGCTGACTGGCAGCATTCAGATGGTCAATGGCGGTACTTTTTTCATTCCGTATCAAAGCCGTACGAAAATGGCTGATTGCCTGTTGAATCTGAGTCGATCGCAACAATTCAACTACAGAATTGATGGCGCTCCTGAGCTCATTTCCGGACATTTTGGATCTCCAAGAATTTCTTAAACCGGGTTTATACTGTGAGATACTTCGGCAGGAATTTATAAAAATGAAGTATTTACTGATAAAAGAGGACTTCCGGACGGGATAGCAAATCTTCCCTGAGAAAGCATCCTGCGACAACCTCAGCGTTAATCCGGATTATCCCGGAATCGCTTGATCGATTTGATTACAGAACGTCCCTCTTCTGCATTTGACTGGTCGGGGCGAGAGGATTCGAACCTCCG
>JAGRHW010000635.1 GCA_020444765.1 Gammaproteobacteria bacterium
GGTGGTGGTACTGTATCCCCGACTAAAGCATTCGGGGATGACGCTTTCTCTTTGCCCGTCATTCCCGCGCAGGCGGGAATCCAGCTGCGAACTGGCCGATGGTGGCGCTGGATCCCCGACTAAAGTGTTCGGGAATGACGGGTTGGTCGGCGCTCGGGGATGACGTCGTCAAAGCCCGCCGTTTCAAAACCTTCACATATTCCAGCAAACTGACGGTATAGAATCCCCTTTCGCATAACCGCCAGGAACACGCATGTTTGCCTTTTTCGAACGCCTGATCAATCCGTTTCCGGATGAGGAGCCCACGCAACCGCCGCAGGGCATCGTCGCCTTTTGCCGTCATTACACCAGGGGCAACGAGAAGTTTCTGCTGGTGATGTCGCTGATCACGGCCAGCGTCGCGGTCGCGGAGGTGATGTTGTTCGGTTTTATGGGGCAGCTGGTCGACTGGCTGGCCAACAAAAATCCGCAGACCTTTTTGCAGGAAGAAGGCGGTCGTCTTCTGCTGATGTCGCTGGTGGTGGTTTTGCTGTTACCGGCGCTGGTTTTTCTGCATGGTCTGCTGGTTCACCAGACCCTGCTGGGCAACTACCCGATGCTGATCCGCTGGCAGGCGCACCGTTATCTGCTCAAGCAGAGTGTCTCGTTCTACAGCAATGATTTCGCCGGGCGGATTGCCACCAAAGTCATGCAAACGTCTCTCGCCGTGCGCGAAACCGTAATGAAACTGCTGGACGTGATGGTTTATATCAGCGTGTATTTTATCACGATGCTGCTGCTTATCGCGCAGGCGGATCTGCGGCTGGTGATTCCGGTACTGCTGTGGCTCGGCGTTTATATTGCACTCCAGATTTATTTCGTACCGAAACTGAAAAAGGCCGCGATGGCGCAGGCCGATGCCCGCAGTGTCATGACGGGGCGAATCGTCGACAGTTACACCAATATCCAGACCGTCAAGCTGTTCTCGCATACCGCGCGTGAATCCGACTACGCCCGGGAAGGTCTGGACGGCTTTCTGCAAACCGTGCACCGTCAGATGCGGCTGGTCACCGGCCTCAGCAGCAGCGTACAGTTGAGCAATTACCTGCTGGTTTTTGTTATATCGGCACTGTCGATCTGGCTGTGGATGCACAACGCAATCAGCATCGGCGCGATTGCCATCGCCGTCAGTCTGGCTCTGCGCCTGAACGGCATGGCGCACTGGATCATGTGGGAGATCAGCGGGCTGTTCGAAAACATCGGGACCGTGGCCGATGGCATCGGCACGTTGAGCCGGCCGACCAGCGTCACCGATTCACCCGATGCAAAGCCACTGCGAATCACCCGGGGTCAGGTTGAATTCCGCGCTGTCGGTTTCCATTACGGCAAGGGTGGCGGCGTACTCCGGAAACTTGATCTGATGATCCGGCCCGGGGAAAAAATCGGTTTGATCGGCCGCTCGGGCGCCGGCAAATCCACGCTGGTCAATCTGCTGATGCGTTTCTATGATCTGGAATCCGGCAGCATTCTTATCGACGACCAGGACATCAGGCATGTCAGCCAGGAAAGCCTGCGCCGGCAG
>JAGRHW010000636.1 GCA_020444765.1 Gammaproteobacteria bacterium
CTGGCATTCGACCGATGAACCTTTGCTGGGGCATAAAATCCAACGCTTCAAACCCATGCTCAAACGAATCGAACCGGAAACCATCAGTAAAATGATTGCAGCTTCCAAGGAAGATCTTGCCGCCGCAGGCAAAGCCGCCGCCAGCGGTCACCTGGCCGATGAACCGATCAGACCGGAGATCGAATACGACGATTTCGACAAACTCGATTTACGCGTCGCGCGGATCGTCAAAGCAGCACCCGTCGAAGGCGCCGACAAGCTTCTGCAACTGACGCTGGATCTCGGCGGCGAAACCCGCAACGTCTTCGCCGGCATCAAGTCCGCCTATCAACCGGAAGATCTGCAGGGCAAGCTGACCGTGATGGTCGCCAACCTCAAGCCGCGCAAGATGCGTTTCGGCCTGTCCGAAGGCATGGTGCTGGCGGCCGGACCGGGCGGCAAGGATCTGTTCGTACTTAACCCCGATCAAGGAGCCGAGCCCGGCATGCGGGTGAAATAGGCGGCCGTGAAAGAATACTTACTGATCCTTGTCAGCACACTGCTGGTCAACAACTTCGTCCTGGTCAAGTTTCTCGGACTGTGCCCGTTTATGGGCGTGTCGCGGAAACTCGAAACCGCGACCGGCATGGGGCTGGCGACGACGTTTGTGCTGACGATTGCCTCGGTCTGCAGCTATCTGGCCAACACCTATCTGCTCGGCCCGCTGGAACTGGAGTATCTGCGCACTATTACCTTTATCGTGATCATCGCCGCGGTGGTGCAGTTCACCGAGATGGTGGTGCACAAGTCCAGCCCGGTTCTGTATAACGTGCTGGGTATTTTTCTGCCCTTGATCACCACCAACTGCGCGGTTCTCGGCGTTGCTCTGCTGAATGTGCAGGAGGACCACAACTTCGTCGAATCGGCACTTTACGGATTCGGCGCCGCGCTCGGCTTTACCCTGGTGCTGGTGCTGTTCGCCGCGATCCGGGAACGCGTGGATGCCGCCGATGTGCCGGAACCGTTCAAGGGTAACTCGGTGGCATTGATTACCGCCGGCCTGATGTCGCTGGCCTTTATGGGCTTTTCCGGTTTGATCAAGGTGTAGTCACGATGCTGTCGGTTCTGGTTATCACCCTGTTATGTATTTTGTTCGGCCTGGCGCTCGGCTTTGCCGCCGTCCGATTCCGCGTCGAGGGCGACCCGCTGGCCGACAAGATCGACGCCATCCTGCCGCAGACTCAGTGCGGCCAGTGCGGATTCGCCGGCTGCCGGCCCTACGCCGAGGCGATTGCCAATGGCGAAGCGGAAATCAATCAGTGCCCGCCGGGCGGTATGGACGGTGTGCGTGCGCTGGCCGAATTGCTCGATCGCGAGGTGATCGAGCTGAATCCGGAAAACGGTGTCGAATCAGTCAAAAAAGTCGCCGTGATCGACGAACAAACCTGCATAGGCTGCACGCTGTGTATCCAGGCCTGCCCGGTCGACGCAATTCTCGGCGCCGCCAAGCATATGCATACAGTGATCGCCAGGGAATGTACCGGCTGCGAACTCTGCCTGCCACCCT
>JAGRHW010000637.1 GCA_020444765.1 Gammaproteobacteria bacterium
GAATTTTCTCCTGCTCGACGAGCCGACCAACCACCTCGATATAGAAATGCGCCATGCATTAACCCTTGCACTTCAAGCGTTTAATGGCGCTTTGGTAATTGTTTCGCATGATCGGCACCTGCTACGGTGCTGTGCAGACATGTTATGGCTGGTGGCCGACGGCAGCCTGACGCTTTTTGATGACGACCTCGATGCCTACACCGACTGGTTGAGTGCACAGCGCAAGCTTGCCACGGACGAACAACCCCGGCCAGCCGCCGCGGTCGATAACTCGGCCGCTTCGCGAAAGGAAAAAAAGCGTCTCGAGGCGGATGCGCGGAAAAAGATTCAACCGCTTCGCAAACGCGCGCAAAGCCTTGAAAAACAGGTCGAGGAAGTCGCCGCAAAGCTCGCCGGAGTGGAGCTGAAACTGGCCGAACCGGCGCTTTACGAGGCAACTGACAATCAGCAGCTGCAAAGCCTGATGCTGGAGCAGGCGGGCTTGAAAAAACAACAGGAACAGCTCGAGGGCGATTGGCTGCAGGCGCTGGAAGATCTGGAACAGGCCTCACAAAGCCTTGCCTGAAACGGTATCCTTATTGCACTGAATTAACCCACAACTATCCGTTTACCAAGAGAAAAATCGCCATGAAAAAGCAACTGGTTCCGGTAATCTGCATCGCCTCGCTGGGGCTCTCGTCGACCGGCTTTGCGGCCAATAGTTTTGATGAACTCAGGCAACTCGCGCAGGACGACTTCCGTACACTGTCGGAAGATCTTGGTGCGGCAACCAGCTATAAGGCGACGTCGCCGGGCGAGCCGCTGGGTCTGCTCGGTTTTGATGTCGGCGTGGAAATAACCGCCACCAAGCTCGACAAGAGCGTGTTCGAGGATGCCACCGGCGATGACTGGGATTACGGTTATCTGCCGCTGCCCAAGCTGCATGTCCACAAAGGCCTGCCTTTTAATATCGATGTCGGCGGCTTTTATTCCGGCGCGCCGGATACGGACATCAAGTTGTGGGGTGGGGAAATCCGCTATTCGATACTCGAAGGCACGTTTATCTCACCAGCCCTGTCGCTGCGGCTGACCTACAGCAAGCTGGAAGGGGTCGATGAACTCGAGCTGAGTAACCAGGGCGTGGAGCTGTCGATTTCCAAGGGCTTTGCGATGATCACGCCTTACGCCGGTATCGGCAGCATCGAAACCGAAAGTGACGCGGTGAAGGAGCCGAATCTGGACAAGGAAAAATTCACCTCGACCAAACTGTTCGCCGGCTTCAATCTCAATCTGGGTGTCAACTTCGGGGTTGAGGTGGACAAGACCGGTGATGTTGGCAGCCTCAGCGTGAAAACAGGCTTTCGTTTCTGAACGACAGTGAGCGGTTTTGCAAAAACCGGCTAAAATTTCCCTGAACGGTTCAGCGCCGGCGTCTTTTTTGACGATAACCTTTATCTGCCCGAACACATTGATCACGGCTAATCCGGGAGAAAACGAGGAGTACAGCAAAAAAAACCAGCGGCCTGTTACAGGCCAGCGCAGCGGCCGC
>JAGRHW010000638.1 GCA_020444765.1 Gammaproteobacteria bacterium
TCGCTTCGACACAGAGATTCCAGACAGGCACTTATAAATGCGAAACTGCCGATTCCATGGAAAAACAAAATAGTTCTCTCGATTTAAAAAAAGCCGGACTGAAGGTCACGCTGCCGCGTGTGAAAATTCTGGAAATTCTGGAAAATTCCAAAGAACACCACATGAGCGCGGAAAGCGTTTATCGGGCCTTGCTGGATTCCGATGCCGATGTCGGGCTGGCAACGGTTTATCGCGTGCTGACCCAGTTTGAAGCAGCCGGGCTGGTCACGCGTCATCATTTCGATGGCGGGCAGGCGATTTTCGAACTCGACACCGGCGATAATCATGATCATATCGTTTGCGTCAAGAGTGGCCGGGTAGCCGAATTCAAGGACGATGTGATCGAGAGCCGGCTCAAGGAAATTGCCGCCGGACTTGGTTACGAGCTGACGGATCATCGTATCGTTCTGTACGGTATTCACAAGGACGAAAAGGAAAACTAACTCTCTGCTGCGCTGTCCAGCATCTCCTTGGCGTGGCTGCGCGTCTGGCGGGTGATCTTCCGGCCGCCGAGCATACGCGCGATTTCATCAATCGTCTCTTCATCACGCAGCGGGGTCAGTTTTGTTTGCGTTGTCGTGCCGTCAGTCGTTTTACTGACGCGGAAATGATGATGCGCCTGCGCAGCGACCTGCGGCAAGTGGGTCACGCAAAGAACCTGGCAATTGCCCGCCAATTGCCGTAAATACTGGCCAACCACTTCCGCGACCGCGCCGCCGACGCCGCTGTCGACCTCATCGAAAATCATCGTCTCGACGACCTGGTGTTTTGCGGCGATCAGCTGTATTGCCAGGCTGATACGCGACAGCTCACCGCCCGACGCTACTTTACCGAGTGGCCGTGGTTTTTGCCCCGGATTGGCGCTGACCATAAACTGGATATCGTCAAGCCCGTGAATACTGGGCCGCGATGATTGCCGCTCGCTGAGCTCGACGCTGAAAACACCACCGCTCATGGCGAGATTCTGCATGGCCTCGCTGATAGCCTGACTCATGGACTTTGCCGCTTTTTTGCGACTGCGGCTGAGTTGATCGGCTATTTTGCGGTAATCGGCTTCTCGTTCGAGGCGTTGCCGGTCAAGGTTTTCCAGGGTCAGATCGGCGCTGTCGAGTTCATCGAGTTCCCGCTTGATCGCGTCGGCCGTGTTGATCAGCTCCTGCAGGGGAACCTGGTGTTTGCGCGCGACATGGTGCAGGCCGGCGACCCGCTCTTCGAGCCATTGCTGACGGGCCGGATCGGACTCCACGCTACCGAGATAATTGCGCAAACCGCTGGCCGCTTCCGAGCACTGAATCGCCGCGGTATTGATCATGGCGATAAATTCCTCGGCACTGTCGTCAAATGCGCTGAGCCGGCTCAGGGTTTTTTCGATACCATTGAGTGCGGAATAGACCGAGTTTTCGTCCTCGTAGAGCCGGTTCGAGGCTTCGCTGGCCAGCGTATACAGCTGACCGGCGTTGGCCGAACGTTTCAGGTCGTCTTCGATG
>JAGRHW010000639.1 GCA_020444765.1 Gammaproteobacteria bacterium
GTCCGCTCTCAGGCGGTTTGTTGTAAATAAAGACTAGACGCGGATATACGCCCAGCCTTCTCTTTGTCGTTTGACGACATGGGTGACGCCGGAGTCGATGACTTCGGCGTCGGGGATGAGGGTAATTTCCACACCCTGATCGACGCTGAGGCGGTCGATGGTGTTTTGGCAGGCGACGAAGGTCAGGTTGGCGTATTCATTGGCCAGTCGGTGAATGCGTGGCTTGTGCTGTGACAAGCCTTCTCTCAGCAGGGCCAGACCGTTGCCGTGGCCGACGACTTCGACGCGCAGTGGGCGACCTGCGGACTTATATTCGGCCAGAATTTTTTCGACTTCGCTGAGCAGTTCGCCGGCGATGACCTGATCCGGGTTGGTCAGATGAAAGACAATGCGCGTTTCGCTGTTGTCGATTGCAGGCGATTGGCCGCGGCCTTCCGGGTCAAGCAGAGCAAAACGCTCACTGTTGGCGGAAGTCGCTATCGTGTTGTCGTGGAGCAACCATCCGCAAATAAGTCCGAAGGTCAGCAGGACAAAACCTGCGACACCGGTCTGCCAGGAAGCTCTCAGCTTGTTTGCCGTGCGTTGCGGTGGTTCGGGCGGGTTGGCGTAGGCGAGGCGAACCTGGGTTTTCAGTCGGGAAAGCTCGCAGACGTCGCGCGCAAGTTCCGGGTCGTCGCGCATCGATTCGAGGAACTCGGCTTGCTGGTCCTCGCTCAATTCGCCGTCGATAAAGGCGTTGAGTTCGAGTTCATTGTCGGGTTTCATTGTGGCCTCCTTAGCGCGATGACATCGGCTTGTCCTATGCCTTGTTGTTCCAGAGTAATTCGCAGCCGCTGGCGCGCGCGGGACAGTCTGCTCATGATCGTGCCGACCGGCACATCGAGGATTGCCGCTGTGTCGGCATAACTGAATTCCGCCAGATCGATCAGGGTCAGCACTTGCCGGTGATCCGGGCTGAGCGAGGCGACGGCCTGGTGTGTTCGGGCGATCAGCTGATTGCGATTGGTGGATCGTTCGGGATCGGCGCGACCGGGCAGGGTGTCGGTATCGATGCCCGAATCCGGCTGCTGCTGGCGATACTGATCCCGGTGCAGATTGGCGAGAATCTGAGTCAGCCAGACTGCCAGACGGTTCTCGTCACGCAGATTGTCGATTTTTGATAAGGCCCGGGTCAGGGTTTCCTGGACCAGATCTTCGGCCTGATACCGGTCATTGCACCATGACCAGGCAATACGGTAGAGCCGGTCATGCTCGGCGCAGATTTGCTGCTTGAGTCTGCGCCGACGGCCGAAATTCCTGAATAATGAGATCTTTTGTTTGTTCATGCAGGGATAGACGAGTTGCCGGGGTGTTTATTCCCGGGGGTTGAGAAAAACAGCCGACGTATTGCATCAGGCCGGACTGTGAAAGGCTACTAAATACCACAGCCGGTCACGCCTTGCTATCCGGCGGATTGGGTGCCTGGTTGTTACCGGTTTCCGGGTCGTTTGCCCGGTATTCGATAAGGCTGTAGCGGGGTTT
>JAGRHW010000063.1 GCA_020444765.1 Gammaproteobacteria bacterium
CAAAACACCTTCTTCCTATGAATACAATGTTGAAGTGACAAGGCGCACCGTCGATATGGCGCACGCTTGCGGTGTTTCTGTTGAAGGTGAGCTGGGTTGTCTCGGTTCGCTGGAAACCGGTGAGGCTGGCGAAGAAGATGGTGTGGGCGCAGCGGGTAAACTGACTCATGACCAGATGCTCACCGACCCGGAAGAAGCGGCAGACTTTGTGAAAAAAACCGGGGTGGATGCGCTGGCCATTGCGTGCGGTACCAGCCACGGTGCCTATAAATTCACGCGCCCGCCCACCGGCGACATTCTGGCGATTGATCGCATCAAGGAGATCAACCAGCGCATTCCGAACACCCACCTGGTTATGCACGGTTCTTCTTCTGTGCCGCAAGAATGGCTGGCCATCATTAACGAGTTTGGCGGCAACATTCCTGAAACCTATGGTGTGCCGGTTGAGCAAATCTGTGAAGGCATCAAGCACGGTGTGCGCAAAGTCAATATCGATACCGATCTGCGTATGGCCTCGACCGGCTCGATCCGCAAACACCTGGCGGAAAACCCGTCCAACTTCGATCCGCGCAAGTTTCTCAAGGAAGCGACCGCGGCAATGAGCGGAATCTGCAAAGCGCGTTTTGAAGCGTTCGGTTGTGCGGGTAATGCATCCAAAATCAAGCCGGCCTCACTGGAAGTCATGTTCCAGCGTTATGAAACCGGCGAGCTGGACCCCAAGATCACCTGATCGATCGGGCTTAGACGGATAGTAAAAAAGGCCGCTGGATGCGGCCTTTTTTACGCGCCCAGCAGACTGATCGCCTCACGGTATTTTTGCAGGGTTTTTTCCAGGATGTCGTTCGGAATCACCGGGCCGGGGGCGGTCTGATCCCAATCCAGGGTAAGCAGATAATCGCGAATAAACTGCTTGTCGAAACTGGGTGGATTGACGCCTTCCCGCCACTGGTCGGCGGGCCAGAAGCGCGATGAATCCGGCGTAAGGATTTCATCCATCAGGGTCAGCGTGCCGTCCCGGTCCAGACCAAACTCGAACTTTGTGTCGGCAATGATAATCCCGTGCGCGGCAGCGTATTCCGAAGCCCGCCGGTAAATCTCGATACTGACCGAACGGACCTTTTCCGCCAGCGGTGCACCGATGCGCTCGCACATCTGCTCAAAACTGATGTTTTCATCGTGATCGCCAAGTTCGGCCTTGGTGGCGGGGGTAAAAATAATCTCCGGCAAACGGGAGGCCAGCTGCAGGCCGGCAGGCAGGGGTATGCCGCAAACAGCGCCGGATTGTTGATAATCTTTCCAGCCGGAGCCGATCAGATAACCGCGTACCACCGCCTCAATCGGCAAACCCTTGAGTCGTTTGACGATCATCGAGCGGCCTTCGGCCTGGGCAAATTCGGCCGGATCCGTCAGTACCTCACGCAGCGCCAGATCACTCAGATGGTTTGGAATAATGTCCAGCATCATATCGAACCAGAAGGCCGAGATTCTGGTCAGCAGCTTGCCTTTTTCCGGCATCGGATTCGGCATGATCACATCGAATGCCGAGACGCGATCGGTGGCGATAAACAGCAACAGGTTTTCGTCGATTTCGTAGATATCCCGTACTTTCCCGCGGTACAGCAGCGGCAGGGAGCGGATGGTCGTTTCGTAGATCGGTTCTGATGACATGGGCGTGCGGGCTTGGTTAGTGGTTCGGATAGCGCTTAGTGTAACCTGAAAGCCGGCATTTTAATTGATCTCGCCGTGTTTCGATGAGGAATTCTTTATCGCAGCCCGGACTTGGTTGGAATACTGGTTTATTGGTTGAAAATCCGCGAAAATTAACAACCCGACCCGACTCTGGAAGAAAAAATGACAAAACCACTGATTGGTGTGGTAATGGGCAGCGACAGTGACTGGCCCGTGATGCGGCTGGCGGTCGATACCCTCGAACGCTTCGCGGTTGCCTGCGAGTACCGGGTCGTATCGGCTCACCGTACACCCGATCTGCTGTTCGAGTATGCCGCAACCGCGCAGTCACGGGGACTGAAGTGCATTATCGCCGGCGCCGGTGGTGCGGCCCATTTGCCGGGCATGCTGGCGGCCAAGACTGTTTTGCCTGTGTTGGGCGTGCCGGTGCCGTCGCGTTATCTCAAAGGTCAGGATTCTCTGTACTCGATCGTCCAGATGCCCAAGGGCGTACCGGTTGCGACCTTTGCGATCGGTGAGTCGGGCGCCATCAATGCCGGTTTGTTTGCGCTGCAGATCCTGGCGCTGCAGGATGCTGATCTGTCAAAACAGTTGCAGGCCTATCGCGAGCAGCAAAAACAGCAGGCGCTGGCCATGCAGTTGCCGCCGGGCGGACAGGAACACTAAGATGATTCTGCCAGGCGCGACACTCGGTATGATGGGTGGCGGACAATTGGGACGCATGTTTGTTCTGGAAGCCCTGCGGCTGGGCTACAGAGTTGTGGTTTTCGATCCGGCCCAGGTCAGCCCGGCCGGTCTGGTTTCGTCTTATCACATCTGTGCCGCTTATGATGACACCAATGCGCTCGATGAGTTGATAGAGTTGTGCGATGCGGTGACGATCGAATTTGAAAACATCCCGCTCAAAAGCCTCGAATACCTGGAGCAGCGGATCAGTCTCAGTCCATCGGCAAACAGTGTTCGCATAGCCCAGGACCGATTACTGGAAAAGTCTTTTTTTCAGGAAAACGCGCTGACAACGCCAAAATTCGCACCCATACATTGTCTTGAGGATATTCCAGCAGCGCTGAAAATAACCGGTACGCCTTGTATTATAAAAACCGCCAGATTCGGCTATGACGGAAAAGGGCAGGCGGTTTGTCATGACGAGGAATCGGTGGCAAAAGCCTTCGAACAGATGGATAGAACGGCTTGTATTGTCGAGCAGAAGATTGATCTTGCCCGGGAAGTGTCGGTCATCATGGCCTGCGGGCGGGACGGCCGGATCAGTGCTTTTCCGGTCGCTGAAAATACCCATCTCAACGGTATTCTCGATACCACTGTGGTGCCGGCCGCACTTGAGCGGGAACAGGCCGCGCAGGTTATGGATCTTGCGAAAAGGCTGGCCGCGGCCCTGGACTATGTCGGTGTGCTGGCGGTGGAACTGTTTATCAGTACGACAGGTGAAGTGCTGGTCAATGAGATTGCACCGCGTCCGCATAACAGCGGGCACTTCAGTCAGGACGCTACCGATAGCTCGCAGTTTGAACAGCAGCTCAGGATGATGTGTGATCTGCCGGCGGCATCCACCGCCCTCAGTCGGCAGGTGGTGATGCTGAATCTGCTCGGCGACTTGTGGGCGGAGTCCCGGCCGAATTGGCAGACTGTCTTCGAAATCCCGGGGGCATGTTTGCATCTTTATGGTAAACACGAAGCCCGCCCCGGTAGAAAAATGGGGCATATCAATCTTCTCGGTGATGATCGTGATGCCTTGCTGGCGCAGGCACGTTCTTTGAAAGTTTCCCTGCAGGCATCCTGACAGGCAATTCATTCGGGCCAGACCGCCACCCCGGCGGTTAGTCAAAATTCCGGCAAACCCTTCCAAGACACCCGAAGTGTCAGAAATTCGTCCTGAAATTCCCGTATTCAACTGTGTTTAGACCTTCGAGTCCGCTATATCAAGCGGTTGCAGATGACTGGGGGGTGGTACGAATATCGCTATCGTGAGTTCAGAAAAACAGCAACCACGGTGTCTGCAATCGATAGACGGGTTCTGTTGTGAAGATCAAATGACCGGGCAGACGTAGGAGTCCGGTGACCGAGCGATTTATAAACAAGGTAAATACCGATGGGTGTTGTACATAAAATCAATCAGTTTTCGGACGACAATGTCAGCTTTCTTGATACTGCGGCGGAGTCTCTGAACTCACAGGCGAAGGCGCTCAGCCGCATTGCCGGGCAACTGGGGCCGGAGTTCGATCTGGCGGTTAATCTCATTCTGTCCTGCAAGGGGCGGGTGATCGTTTCGGGAATGGGAAAGTCGGGGCTGGTTGGTAAGAAGGTCGCAGCGACGTTTGCCTCGACCGGTACGCCGAGTTTTTATATTCATCCGGGAGAGGCCATCCACGGTGATCTCGGTATGGTGACGCCCGAGGATCTGGTCGTGCTGATTTCCTACAGCGGTGAAACGGAGGAAGTTATCAAGCTTCTGCCATCGCTGAAATATTTCGGCAACAAAATCATTTCCATCGCCGGTGATGCGCAATCCACCCTGGCGCGTGAGTCTGATGTTTTTATACAAGCCGATATTGAGCGGGAGGTCTGCCCCAACAATCTGGCGCCGACAACATCGGCGCTGGTGGTTATGGCGGTTGGCGACGCCCTTGCGGTATCTCTGATAAAGGCCAGGGATTTCAAACCATCGGACTTTGCGCAGTTTCATCCGGGTGGTCGCTTGGGTCGGCGATTACTGGCCCGGGTTCGAGATGTGATGCAGAAAGAACGTTTGCCGATTATCGCTATTAATACAAGTATTCGTGATGCGATTTTCCGCATGACCTCAGGCCGTCTTGGGCTGGCGATCGTGATGGATAACAAAAAACTCATGGGCATCATTACTGACGGCGATTTGCGTCGGGCTTTGCTCAAGGACAGTTCCATCATGGAAAAAACTGTCAATGATTATATGAGCCCGGTGCCGGTCACCATCGCCGCGGATGAAATGCTGATTGATGCAGAGGCGCTGATGCGAAAACACAAAATTCGCGCCTTGGTGGTGACAGAACACGGAAATGATGACGAAGACCGGGTCTGCGGCATACTTGAGATATTTTCGGAGGGAGAATAGTTGTTCTGTGTTAATACAATGAAAAGCAGCACGATAGCCGTAGTGGTGTTAATGACCTTGGTTATTATACAAGGCTGTGCCGGTAATCCGGCTCAGCAGCTTGAAAAGGTCGAAAAAGTGGAAGTCCTTTCAGCGCAGCAGCAGCTTGCGCAAAAGCTCGGCGAAATGGATATTGATGAGGTTTTGCAGGATGCCGGAGAGACCGGGGCAGGAGTAACCGAGTATCAGCTTATCGAGCAGTATTTTGCTGCAAGTGGAAATTATTGCCGAAAACTATTGGCCACCAATGAGGGAATGTCGAAAAATACAATTATCTGCCAAGGTTCTAAAGGCAATTGGTACTGGCCACGTGACGTTATCTACAAATGAGTGTTTCCGTAGAAAAAAATATTCAGCCCTGTGGCAAATTATGTCAGGTTCTGCAAGCCTTTGAAATGCAGTCAAGGGTCATATTTGCAATAATCCTGAGAGAAACAAAAACCCGCTACGGTGAGCATAAAATAGGCTTTGTCTGGCTTCTGCTTGAACCAACTATGTATATTTTGGGCTTTGCGGCAATTCGTTCGATCGCCGGCTTTCATCCGCCACATGGAATGGATCCCGAGCTTTTTATGTTAACCGGTATGTTGCCATTTTTGCTGTTCCGCGGCCTGATGGGGCAGATCGCTTCGGCAATCAGGGTGAACAAGCCCTTGCTGGCTTTTCCGCAAGTGACGACGTTTGATCTTATATTTGCTCGGGCACTGCTTGAGTTCGCAACGATTATTTGTGTTTTTGCAATCCTGACCCTGATTCTGATTGCGTTTGGGAAAGACGTTGATATCGAATATCCAATGCAGTTTTTCGGCGCATGTTGTTTGCTTTTTATATCCGGTCTGGGGATCGGGGCATTTCTGGGATCCTTGATTCCTTTTGTACCGTCATTGAAACAGTTTTCCCAGCATGTTTTAAGTCGGCCTTTGTTTTTTACGTCCGGCATTTTCTTCACCGTTGATGAGTTTCCTCAGGTTGTACGGGATATTCTTCTCTATAACCCCTTGCTGAGCATGATCGAACTGGCCCGTTCGGCATTTTTCAAGTCTTTTGAGAGCCAGTATATGGATATCGAATATGCCAGCTTGTTTGCGTTACTGCTGTTGGTTATCGGCTTGACGACGCACAAGGCACTGCATAAAACGGCGATGAATTTATGATTGCTCTCGAAAATGTTTCCAAGTCTTATCACAGTCGTCTGGGGAGTGTTGATGTGCTGAAAAACGTCAATATTGTTTTCCCGCAGGACAAGAATGTCGGCGTTCTGGGCTTGAACGGTGCCGGCAAGTCGACACTGGTCAGAATCATCGGTGGAACCGAGTATCCGGATTCCGGAAAAGTTATCAGAAATGCGCGGATTTCCTGGCCGATGGGTTACAGCGGCGGTTTTGTAAGCTCCTTGACGGGACGCGAGAACGCACGCTTTGTGGCACGGATTTACGGGGCAAAATCCGACTATATCGAAAATTTTACCCAGGAGTTTGCCGAACTCGGTTTTCATTTCGACATGCCGCTGAAAAGTTATTCGGCGGGTATGCGCAGCCGTTTTGCGCTTTCCGTAAGCCTTGCCTGTGACTTCGAAGTGTATCTGGTCGACGAAACCATGGAGACCGGTGATGCTCGCTATAAGGAGAAATGCCGGCGGGTTTTTGCTGAACGTAAAGAGCGTTCATCCATCATCCTGGTCTCTCACAACGAATCCGCCATCCGCCGCAACTGCGATCAGGCGGCAATCTTGCATCGGGGACGACTTGATTACTACGAAGACCTCGATGAGGCATTCAAGCACTACCGTTTGCTGCAAACCAAGGCTGCATAAAAACCATTATGAAGAGTGTTGTACGAAGTTTATTAATCGTCGTTGGTATCCCCACGCTGTTGGCTGCGCTTTATTACAGCTTTCTGGCGTCTGATATCTATGTGTCGGAAACCAAATTTGCGATCAGGAGCGGCAAGTCCGCGGCCAGTATCAGCGGTGTCGCTGCTCTGTTTGGCGGAGCGGAGATGACCGGTTCCGGGCAGGACTCGATTGTTGTGGAGAACTATATCCACTCGCGCGATATGTTCGAGGCGCTGGAGGGAAAGCTGAGTCTGTCTGATGCGTTTTCCCGCGAGGAGATAGACTTTGTCGCCCGCCTGAAAGACTCGTTCACCCAGGAGGAGTTTCTCAACTACATGATCGACAAGGTTGATATAACCCGTGACGAAACCAGTAATATCATCAGTCTGCGTGTCAAGGCATTCACCGCCGAGCTGGCCAGGGCGCTGGCGCTGGAAATTATTTCGCTGAGCGAGGATCTGGTCAATCGCCTGTCTACACGAATGGAAGTCGATGCGATCGAAATGGCTCAGCAGGAAGTTGAGAAAGCTGCCGAACATGCGCGGGATGTCAGTGAAAGACTCTCGGCATTTCGCAATCTGTCCACCTCCATCGATCCGGCCGCTGAGTCGAGCGCCTTACTGGGAATAGTGAGCGGAATTGAGGCCAAGCTGGCTCAGGCGCGCACGGAGCTGGGGGAGAAGCGCGCCTATATGAAAGACAGCTCGCCCGAAGTACAGAGTTTGCTGAACCGGATCAACGCGCTCAAGGAGCAGCTGAACACCGAGCGCAAACGGCTGGCCGGCGATCAGGGCGTCACCATGAACGGTTTGATCCAACAGTATCAACCCCTGATCCTCGAGCAGGAACTGGCGCGGGAAAGATACACCTCGGCACTGGGCTCGCTGGAAGCCGCGAGAATTGAGGCCCAGCGAAAGAAACAATATCTGATTACCTTTGTCGAGCCGACCTTGCCGGATCAGGCCGTGGAACCCAGACGTTTAATGGATACGCTAACGGTTTCCATGCTTGCCTTTTTGTCTTTTGCCGTCGGTGGCTTGATGTGGTCCGCTCTGAAAGATCATATAGGACGTTAAAAGCTTGTTTTGACTGCAGAGCTGTTTGCTGGCGAACCGCTTGAGCAGTAATTCCCTGGAGTGGAAGTTGCATAGGACAGTGACATGATCCGCTTAATCTATCATGGCGGTGACTGCGGCTAGTCTCTTTGAATACTACCGCTTCACCTCTACCAAGAGTATGTATATGTTCGGTTTTTATATCAGATTGCTATACCTAATGTGTTTGCTGTTGTCAGTTGTACAGCCTGTTTTTGCTCAGTCTGTTGCTGTTGATAACATGGAAGGCGAGGATGCCCGCTCGATAGAGGCGGTCTTGCTGGAGAATGCCAACAGGAAAACCGCGATCAGTCTCGATCCTTTTGGGCAGAATCTGTTCAGCGGCGCGTTCAAGCGCAGCACCGAAGACGGCCTCAATCCAAACTATGTCATCAGTCCCGGGGACAAAATTGCCGTCAGAATCTGGGGCGCGACCACGTTTGATGATCTGCTGACCGTGGATATGCACGGGAATATTTTCATTCCTACGGTTGGGCCGGTCATGGTGGGCGGCGTGCAAAACAGCGAGTTGAATGCAACGGTGATACGCGCCGTGCGAACCGTTTTCACCGATAACGTGAGTGTCTACACCAGTCTCAACACGGCGCAACCGGTGGCGGTGTTTGTCACCGGCTATGTGCGAAGTCCGGGGCGCTACGGCGGTATTCCGTCCAGCTCAGTGTTGTATTTTCTCGATAATGCAGGCGGAATCGATCCGGAGCGCGGCAGTTACCGTGAGGTCGATATTATCCGTAACGGCAAGGTTCTGCTAAGTGTCGATCTTTATTCCTTCATTATGGAGGGCAAGCTTAAGACCTTGCAATTCCAGGATGGCGACACGGTTTTCGTCAGTCCGAAGGGGCGCAGTGTCAGCGTCGAAGGAGAGGTCAGGAATCGCAACCGCTTCGAGCTCGAGGACAAGTCCTATTCGGGTGAGCAAATCATGAAACTGGCCGTGCCAGATACGGTGACGACGCACGTTTCAGTGCTGGGTTTTCGTAACGGTGAGCGCTTTGCCAGGTATATGCTGATCGATAATTTCAGGGAATTTGTGGTCGAGAACGGCGATATCATCACTTTTAAATCAGATATAACTGAAGAAATGATCGTTGTCGAGATCGAAGGCGAATTCGATGGTCAGTCCCAATATGTACTGCCTAAAAACACTCGCTTGATGGAGTTGCTTGATTATATAAAGGTCGATCCGGAAGAGGCGCAGGCGGGCTCGATTTCAATCCGTCGGGAAAGTATCGCGGAGCGTCAAAGAACTGCCTTGCATGAAAGCCTGGACCGTATTGAATCCGCCTATTTTACGGCGTCATCGCATACCAATGAAGAAGCTTCGATCCGCGCTCAGGAATCGCAAATGATCAGCGAGTTTATAAAACGGGCGCGATTGATCGAGCCGAATGGACGACTGGTGCTTGCAAATCACGGCGAGGTGCAGGATGTACGGCTGGAGATGGGTGATGTCATCACCATTCCCAGAAAGAAAGAATCTGTCATGGTCAATGGTGAAGTGCGGGTTTCCCAGGCGGTGTTATGGGATAAGGGCCTGAACGCGCGTGATTACATCAGCAAGTCTGGAGGATTTACTGATCAGGCGAACTCTGACACCTTGCTCCTGGTCAAGCAAAGCGGCGAAGTCCTAAGGGGGGATAGCTTTGCCATCGAGCCGGGTGATGAGATCGTCGTGTTGCCGAAAGTGCCGGTCAAGAGCCTGCAACTGGCCTCCACGATCTCGGATATTCTGTACAAGATTGCGATTGCGGCCAAAGTGGCGATCAGTCTCTAGGTTGCGGTTAAGCACCGACATAACGACGTGAAATACTGAAGAGAGTAATCATGACCGGTCCGCAATATTTGGCGCTATTTTTGAATAATAAAGGCGACAAACTGCGGTGATGATCTGTCGGGGTCATCTGGAATATTAAGGGAAAAGACTCGGGATAAACGATGAAGTTAAGAATCGGTAAGAACAGCGCGAGACAAGCGGCGGCTAGCCAGTCTCACGATACATTCGGGCATATCGACAGTTACAGTTGCGGACAGCTGCGTGGCTGGGTCAAGAGAAAAAGCTCCAACGACCCCGTGCGTTTTGTAGTTCGCTCCGGCGATACCGTGGTCGGGGAAGGGGTCGCCGGCCAATACCGTGAGGATCTGGAAAAAGCCGATATCGGGAAAGGCAACCATGGCTTTGAAATAGCCCTGAAATCCGGACTCGCTATCACCAAGGGCATGACGGTTCAGCTGTTCGACAGTCAGGACAACAGCAAGGTTGCCAGCAATGACTTCGAGCTGTCGGTGATCGAAAATATCGATACCCTGTCGACCGAGATTACCGATAAAAAATTCCAGGTTTTGCTGCGATCGGACAGTTTTAAAATACAGCCAGCACTAAACGGACGCTTTCTTATCGATGGTGAAGAGGTCAGCCGTTGGGGCAGTGATAACAAGCCGGCGGCAGAGCAATTTCTGGTCACGGTGCAGATACCAGAAGAGGCGTACGACCTGTGTCTGCATATCTTCTCCCTGGAAGTGGATGCCTGCGATGAGGTTTGCGGCGAAACACTGCGTGTACTGCAACCTTTGTCGACACCCTGGAAATACCTGAAAAGCTCCGCCACCAGGGGAATATATGGCGCGCTCGATAGCATTGCGGCCTACCGTTATGAATCATTAAAACTGCAGATTGCCAATACCGATGCGTCGTGCGATGCGCAAACGATGCAGAATATCGCCACAGCACATGATGTGGTTATTGAAGGTTATCAGAATCGCAAGAAGTTCCCGACACTGGTTCTGCCGGCAGCCGAGAAGCCGCAGGTTTCCATACTGGTGCCGGCCTATAACAAGTTCGAGCTGACCTATAATTGCATTGCCTCGATAATCCTGGCGTATAACCGCACGAGCTATGAAGTCATTTTAATTGATGATTGTTCAACGGATGAAACCGCTGAAGCCGAGAAATATATTGAAAACCTGAAGGTGGTTCGTAATGAACAGAACCTGAGGTTTCTGCTGTCTTGTAATAACGGCAGTCAGCAGGCCGCTGGTGAATACATCATGTTTCTCAACAATGACACCGAGGTTACCTCAGGCTGGCTGGATAATCTGATTTCTGTCTTTGACAGGTTTGATCACGTGGGTCTGGTCGGTTCAAAACTGATTTATCCGGATGGCAAACTTCAGGAAGCGGGCGGGATTGTCTGGGGTAACGGACAGCCCTGGAATATTGGTAACCGCGCCAACGCCTTTGCGCCCGAATACAATTACGTTCGTCAGGCGGATTATGTATCCGGCGCGGCGATGATGATCACCAGGGAACTTTGGGAATCTCTCGGTCGTTTCAGTGAGGAGTTCGCGCCCTCGTACTTTGAGGATACCGATCTTGCCTTCAAGGTGAGGGAGTCAGGGCATAAGGTTATCTACAGCCCGAAGTCGGTAGTCGTGCACTTTGAAGGTATGAGTAATGGCACCGATCTGACCAAGGGTGTCAAGAAATATCAGAACGTGAATTTTCCGAAGTTCAAGGAAAAATGGGTACAGGCCTATAAGGGCAACGGGGTCGTCGGGAAGAATCTGCATCTGGAAAAGGATCGTGGAATCGAATACCGGGCCTTGGTTATTGATTATACAACTCCGGATACAAGCCGCGATGCGGGCAGCTATGCTGCGGTTCAGGAAATGAAGCTCTTGCAGAGCCTGGGTTTCAAGGTGACTTTTCTGCCTGACAACCAGGCCCATATGGGTCGCGCCACCGAGTATCTGCAGGACTCCGGTATCGAATGCCTGTACCACCCGTTTGTCGATTCAATTTCAGATTATATCGGGAACCACGGCAAGGAATACGATATCGTCTATATAACGCGTTATGACATTGCTGAAAAATATCTGCAATCGATTCGCAAAAGCACTGATGCAAAAATTATTTTTAATAATGCAGATCTGCACTTCCTTAGAGAGATCAGGG
The DNA here is from genome assembly GCA_020444765.1 of Gammaproteobacteria bacterium. The sequence goes on from JAGRHW010000063.1 coordinate 11,736, forward strand.
CGATCGTTTCGGCTAAGGGCAAGGACTTTTCCAGCGCTTTGGCGACACGTGAGAAAGAGCTGGAGGTGATGCGTAATGTGGATGTCACTCTTTCGTATAACGAAGCCGAGCATGCGGTGATTTCATCCCACAACGTGGACAAAAGCAATGTCTGCAAATGTCCGTGGGTTCTGTATCCGAAAAACGTAACAAAACCGTTCTCTGAAAGAAACGGGCTGGCGTTTCTCGGTGGCTATAACCATGCGCCCAACGTTGAGTCCGTAAAATATCTCGCGGCTAATGTCATGCCCAAGCTGCTGGAGAGAGATGAGAGTATAAAACTCTATGTCTACGGCAGTGCCATGACGGCCGAGATAGAGGCGCTGGCAGCCGAGAATATCGAAATAGTCGGTTTTGCCGAAAGCCTTGACGACGTTTATACCAACTGCCGGATTTTTGTGGCGCCGCTTTTGTCGGGCGCCGGTATCAAGGGAAAAGTGCTTGAAAGCATGTCATACAATGTTCCTTCGGTTCTTTCTCCGATTGCCGCCGAGGGGACGGGTTTGTCAAATGGAGTAAGCTGCCTGATCGCGGAGAACGATGAGGAGTGGGTTGAGCAAATTATCAAGCTCTACAACGATGAACAGCTTTGGAACAGAATGGCTGAAAACAGTGGGTTATTGACACGCAGTAATTATTCTTTTGGGGCTGCACGCAAGGCGTTCCGTAAAATGCTGAACTCGGTGGATATCTTTACCATGCCGGAATCGAAAGCACTGTATAACAAAAAGGAAAACTGATTGTTATGTCTAAAAGAAATATTATTGTCCACTACCACCTGTTTAAGAACGCCGGTACTTCTATCGATAAGATGCTGAAAAATTCTTTCGGTGACGCGTGGGAAAACTATGATTTACCCGCGGCCGGCGCAAGGATTTCTCCCGACAGTCTTCAGCAGTACATTGAAGAAAATCCTCATTTACAGGCGAGTTCCTCTCATCAGATTGTGCCGCCTTTACCGACTGGCGATTTAAATGTGTTCCCGATTGTTTTTTTGCGGGACCCGAT
>JAGRHW010000640.1 GCA_020444765.1 Gammaproteobacteria bacterium
GCCAAGAGGCTGCTGCGTAACCAGACTGTAAGGTCCGGTCGAGCGCGCATGCATCTTGTCATCAACCAGGTGGTTGAGCTTGATCATGTGCATATAGCCGACTGTCACCTTACGCTCGAAAGGATCGCCGGTTCTGCCATCGTACAACACGGTCTGACCGTCTTCCGGCAGGCCAGCCAGCGACAGCATTTCCTTGATCTCGGACTCTGTAGCACCGTCGAATACCGGCGTCGCCATCGGTACGCCGCCGCGCAGATTGCCGGCCATTTCCATCAGCTCGCCATCATTGAGCGTGGACAGGTCCACATCGATGGCCGAACCCTTGTGGTTGTAGATCTTGTCGAGAAATTCACGAACGGACGAAGCCTTGCCTTCGTTGTCGATGATCTCGCCGATCTTGTAACCCAGGCCTTTGGCCGCCCAGCCGAGGTGAGTTTCCAGCACCTGCCCGACGTTCATCCGCGAAGGTACGCCCAGCGGGTTCAGGCAGATATCCACCGGATTGCCGTCTTCGGTGTAGGGCATATCTTCCTGCGGCACAATCATCGAGATAACACCTTTGTTACCGTGCCGTCCGGCCATTTTATCGCCGGGCTGCAGGCGTCGTTTGACCGCCAGATAGACCTTGACCATTTTGAGCACGCCCGGCGCCAGATCATCGCCAGAGGTGATCTTTTCCTTTTGCTCGATAAAGCGCTGCTCGAAAACCTCTTTCTGCTCCTTGAGCTGAATCGCCATTTTCTCGAGCTGCACGTTGCTGTCTTCGTCAGACAGGCTGATGTCCAGCCAATCGGTAGGCTCGAGTTTGTCGAGGTAGTCCTGGCTGATCTCGCTGCCGCGGGTCAGACCCAGGGGACCGTTGTCGGCGGTTTTGCCCAGCAACATGCGCGAGATCCGCGCGTAGATATCGTTTTCGATAATGCGCAGCTCGTCATCCAGATCCTTGCGGACCTGTTTCAGGCCTTCTTTTTCGATTTCCAGCGCACGGGCATCTTTTTCAACACCGTCACGGGTAAACACCCGCACGTCGATAACCGTACCGTCCATACCGGAAGGTACACGCAGAGATGTGTCTTTGACATCAGAGGCCTTTTCACCAAAGATCGCCCGCAGCAGTTTTTCTTCAGGCGTCAGTTGCGACTCACCCTTGGGCGTGACCTTACCGACCAGGATATCGCCCGGCTTCACTTCAGCGCCGACATACACGACACCGGCTTCGTCGAGCTTCGACAACAAACCTTCGCTGACGTTCGGAATATCCGCAGTGATTTCCTCCGAACCAAGCTTGGTGTCACGCGCGACACAGGTCAGTTCCTCGATGTGGATCGTGGTAAAGCGGTCTTCCTGAACAACGCGCTCCGAAATAAGAATCGAATCCTCGAAGTTGTAACCGTTCCAGGGCATAAAGGCGATCAGCATGTTCTGACCGAGCGCCAGCTCACCCATATCGGTCGAAGGACCATCGGCCAGAACATCCCCGCGCCCGACGACATCGCCGGGTTTGACCAGCGGCCGCT
>JAGRHW010000641.1 GCA_020444765.1 Gammaproteobacteria bacterium
CAAAGCCTGCAAATTGCGGATTAAGGTAAGATTATAAACGTCCGGGGGCTGTTCTCAATCACCCACGGGCTTGGTCAACACTATCCGGAACAGAATAATGAGCGAACTCACGCATTTCAATGCGAAGGGCGAAGCCCATATGGTGGACGTAGGCGACAAGGCCGTCAGCAAACGGGTCGCGATCGCCGGCGGTGAAATACACCTGCTGGAAAACACCCTGCAGATGATCGTGGCCGGCACGCATAAAAAAGGCGATGTGCTGGGCATTGCGCGGATTGCCGGCATCATGGCGAGCAAGAAAACCAGCGAGCTGATCCCGCTTTGCCATCCGATCGGGCTTACCCACGTGGAGCTGGACTTCGGGATCGATGAAAAAAACGCTGTTATCAGTTGTCGGGCCCGTACCGAAACATTGTCGCAAACCGGCGTCGAGATGGAAGCGCTGACGGCCGTGCAGGTCGCCTTGCTGACGATCTACGACATGTGCAAGGCGGTCGATCGCGGCATGCGAATCGAGCGCGTGCGTCTGCTGGAAAAATCGGGTGGTAAATCCGGTGACTACAAAGCCGACTGACATGTCGCGCAGGCTGCGGCAGCTGGGCCTGAGTCTGCTGATCGCGCTCAGCATCGTGCTGGTGATATTCAGGCCGCTCGACAGTCTGGGTTCGGAATACCTCGACAGTGCATTCAAAAAGGCCCTCGTCAGCTTCGCTATCGCGCGCGGCTTGAATGGTGTGATCTCGGTCGCCCAGGGTACGGAATTCGCCGTACAGCCGGCCGGCGTCGGCATCAACTTCTCGCCGGGGGAAATCCTCGATCCGATCAATGATCTGGTGGAGCGGTTTTCCTGGATCATGCTGATGTCGAGCAGCTCGCTTGGCGCGCAGAAAGTCCTGCTGTCGATCAGCGGCTGGGGCTGGCTGGCCGTGGTATTTGTGCTGGTAGCCGGGCTTTACCTTCTGAGCCTGTGGTGGCGTAACAGCAGTCTCGCCGCGGCGCAAACGCTGATTTCGAGGCTGTTCCTGTTGTTGCTGATCCTGCGGTTTACGGTGCCGCTGACGGCTTTTTTGAACGAATGGGTCTATCGCGAATTTCTCCTCGAACAATACAATGACTCGTCCGGGCAACTGCAACAGGCCAGCGACGAAATCGGCAGTATCAATGATGAAACCGACGTGGCTCTGAACACACCGCAAGGCGCGGAAAGCCTGATGGACAAGGCCCGGCAACTGTATGACTCGGCAATGGGGCAAATCGACTTCGAGAAAAAGCTCGATCGCTATAAAGCCGCCGCGGAAACAATCAGCGAAAATACCATCAACCTGATCGTCGTTTTTGTCTTGCAGACCGTGATTTTTCCGCTGCTGTTTTTGTGGCTTATCGTACGGGTTTTTCGGCGTTTATTTGTTTAGCGGCTGGATCCCCGACTAAAGCATTCGGGGATGACGAAGTGGTTGTTTGATGCCTGTGTGGTTAGCCCGTCATTCCCGCGCAGGCGGGAATCCAGCT
>JAGRHW010000642.1 GCA_020444765.1 Gammaproteobacteria bacterium
TACCTCGGCAAGGATTACGAGGTGCTCGCCTCCTATGGCCACATTCGGGACCTGGTGCCGAAAGAGGGAGCGGTGGACACCGAGCACGACTTCACCATGAAATACCAGATCATCGAGCGCAACGAGAAGCATTTTTCGGCGATCGCCAAGGCCCTGAAAAAAGCCGACACCCTGATGCTGGCGACTGACCCGGACCGCGAAGGTGAAGCCATTTCCTGGCATGTTGCTGAACTCCTGCGCGACAAGGGCATGCTCGATGACAAACGTGTTCAACGGGTCGTGTTTCATGAAATCACCAAACGCGCCATCGAGGAAGCGGTCGCCCACCCGCGGCAGCTGTCAATGGATCTGGTCAACGCGCAACAGGCGCGTCGGGCGCTGGACTACCTGGTCGGCTTCAATCTCTCGCCTCTGCTGTGGAAAAAAATCCGCCGCGGCCTGTCGGCCGGCCGGGTACAAAGTCCGGCCCTGCGCCTGATCGTCGAGCGGGAAGAGGAAATCGAAAAATTCGTCGCCCAGGAATACTGGTCGGTGCAGGCGGATCTCGAAAAGGACACGCAACCGTTCAGCGGTCGTCTGACCGAACTCGAGGGCGAAAAGGTCAAGCAGTTCACTATCAATAATTCGGAACTGGCGAACAGCACGCGCGACAAGCTGCTGGCCGCCGCCAACGGTAAACTCAAAGCCATCAAGGTCGAAAAGAAGCAGCGCAAGCGCAACCCGTCGCCGCCGTTCACCACCTCGACCATGCAGCAGGAGGCGGTGCGCAAACTCGGTTTTTCCGCCTCCCGCACCATGCGCATCGCCCAGCAGTTGTACGAAGGCATTGATGTCGGCGAAGGCTCGGTCGGTCTGATCACTTATATGCGTACCGACTCGGTGACCTTGTCGCAGGACGCGCTCAGCGAAATCCGTGAATTTATCGGCCAGCAGTACGGCAAGGACAATCTGCCGGCGGAACCGAACAGCTACAAAAACAAATCCAAGAATGCCCAGGAAGCGCACGAGGCGATCCGCCCGAGCTCGGCCATGCGCGTGCCCGCTGATCTCAAAAAATACCTCGACGCCGATCAGTACAAGCTCTACGACCTGATCTGGAAACGCGCGATCGCCTGCCAGATGATTCATGCAACCCTGGATCAGGTGGCTGTGGATCTTGCTGCCGGAGACAGCGGCGCTGGCGTTTTTCGCGCCAACGGCTCGACCATCAAGCACGCCGGTTTTATGTCCGTCTACCAGGAAGACAGCGACGACTCGAAGACACCCAACGAAGACAGCAAAAAGCTGCCGGAAATTGCCGAGGGCGACATCATTCCGCTGCACGATATCGTGCTCGGCCAGCACTTTACCGAGCCGCCGCCGCGCTTTACCGAGGCGAGTCTGGTCAAGGCCCTGGAGGAATTCGGCATCGGCCGGCCATCGACCTACGCGTCGATCATTCAGACGATTCAGGATCGAGGCTACGTCTTCAAACACAGCACCGCGCTGGTGCCAACACTGACAGCCT
>JAGRHW010000643.1 GCA_020444765.1 Gammaproteobacteria bacterium
TTCAACGCGAATTGCTATTGCACTCATTAGTTTTCTGTCCGTGGAGAAGACTGTTCTTCGGAAAAGCCGTGATGATTATAGAGATATCAGGATATTTCGACACCACCGAAATAATATGTTTCAAGGCAAACCCGTTGCCATAGATCAGTGAATAATGGAAAATCATTGCCGATAACTGTCGGCCGGCACAAGGTGCAGGGGGCCACTTATGAACCTGCTGGAAGACTCCCGGATAAACCCTGTTCGTTGCCGTTCTGTCATTCTGGATAAAACCAAACAATTTGATGCATGCATATTTTACAATGTCGGCGAGTTTGCCGGGATAGCAAAAATGAGTGTTTCACAATCAGGATTTTTTGAACGATCGCGGGTCGCTTTCTGGCGCTTTCGCCACAGGATCAAAACCCGGCTCGCCGGTTCAATCACCCGGCTGGAAACCACCGAGAAAACCGTCGCCCTGACCTTCGACGACGGTCCGCATCCGGCATTCACCAATCGGTTACTCGATGTCCTGCAGAGGCACAATGCCAAAGCCACGTTTTTTATCACCGGCGTCCAGGCCGAGCGTCATCCTGAAATTATCGAGCGCATCAAGCAATCCGGACATGCCATCGGTTGTCACTCCTGGGATCACCCCTCCTTCAGGCTGATCGGGCAGCGGGCGCGCCTGCAACAGATATCCCGCTGGAAGACAACCCTTGGGGATCCGCAGCCGCGACTTTTCCGACCACCTTTCGGTCACCAGACACTCGCGTCCTACTATCTTGTTCGGCTGCTTGGTTATAAAATTATTATGTGGAGCGCGCTGGCTCAAGACTGGCTTGATCACGATGCAGACTATCTCATCGAGCGGCTGGAAAACGGATTATCACCCGGCGCGATACTGCTGCTGCACGATAACCTGTACGACCTTCTTGACGACCGATATCTTGACCGCCAACCAAGCATTGACGCAGTGGAACATGTGTTGAAAAAGCATTCCGGGGAATATGAATTTGTCACCGTCCCGCAGTTATTGCTGAAAAAAGGCAAACTGCAGCGAAAATTACTGTTTGGCCGTCCCAAGCCCGAGTTTATGTCCGGTCTGCACCCATCAAGCCCGTATGAAGAAGCTCGATAACATGAACCAACACCTTGCGGGTGATAACGAGCTGAGCCTCAGCGTAATCGTACCGTGCTACAACTCCGAGCAGACGCTTGCGGAGACACTTGAGGCGATTGCCAACCAGACATGCGATCAGCCCTGGGAACTGATCATCGCCGATAACCTTTCGACGGATAACTCGGCGAGTCTCGCTGAGTCGTTCAGCAAGCGTTTCAGGCATTTTCGTGTGATAACCGCCAACGATGGTCAAGGTACTGCATTCGCCATCAACAGTGGCGTGCGTGAGGCGCGCGGTAAATCCGTGATTTTTTGCGACTCCGACGACGTGCCGGCCGCCGGCTGGCTGGCGGCTATGGCCAGGGCGCTTGCGGAACATGAGTTCGTCGCCTGTAAAATGGATGT
>JAGRHW010000644.1 GCA_020444765.1 Gammaproteobacteria bacterium
CGAGTTTTTCGGCGATTTTTATTTCCAGACCACGCTCCACCGGGTGATACAGTTCCAGCTCACCGATCTCTTCCGGAAAATAGGTTTCACCGGCGGCAAACGCGTCGGGCTCGTCGTGCGCGTAACGATACGTCTCGCCATAACCCAGCTCTTTCATCAGCCGGGTCGGCGCATTTCGCAAATGCAGCGGCACCTCGACCGAACCATGCTCGCGGGCCAGCTGCATGGCCTGGTTATAGGCGGTATAAAGCGCGTTGCTCTTCGGCGAGCAGGCCATGAAAACGATCGCCTGGGCGATCGCCAGCTCGCCTTCGGGACTGCCGAGGCGCTGGTAGCTGTCCCAGCCGAACTGCGCCAGTTGCAGGGCACGCGGATCGGCGATGCCGATATCCTCGCTGGCGATGCGTAATACACGCCTGGCGATATACAAGGGGTCGCAGCCGCCGTCGATCATTCGGCAAAACCAGTACAAGGCGGCATCCGGGCTGGAGCCGCGCACGGATTTGTGCAGCGCCGATATCTGGTCATAGAACTGCTCACCACCCTTGTCGAAACGGCGCAGGGAACCGCGCGAAACCTCGCTCAACACCGATTCGTCTATGACATGCCTGTCACCCTCGCGGATAGCAGTGTCAACCGCCAGCTCCAGTAATAACAGCGCGCGGCGTGCGTCGCCATCGGCGGTCTTCGCCAGCGCGTCGCGCAGTTCGCCCGCAAAGTCCAGGTCAAGCTTGCCAAAGCCCCGTTCCTTATCGGTCAGCGCGCGGTCGATGATCTGGCGGATATCCGCTGCCTGCAGAGATTTCAGCACATAGGTGCGAACTCGCGAGAGCAAGGCGTTGTTGAGTTCGAAAGACGGGTTTTCAGTCGTGGCGCCGATAAAGATTACCGTGCCGTCTTCGACATGCGGCAAAAACGCGTCCTGCTGAGCCTTGTTGAAACGGTGTACTTCGTCGACGAACAGGATACTGCGGCGACCGGACTGCGCCTTGACCTCACGCGCGCGGGCAATCGCTTCGCGGATCTCCTTGACGCCGGACAGCACCGCCGAGACGCTCAGGAACTCCGCGTTGCTGACCCGCGCGATCATGTTGGCGAGGGTGGTTTTACCGGTGCCGGGCGGCCCCCAGAAAATCATCGAATGCAGGCGATCGTTTTCCAGCGCCTGGCGCAAGGTGCTATTTTTAGCCAGTAAATGTTGCTGACCGAAAAACTCGTCCAGCGTACGCGGCCGCATGCGGTCGGCCAGCGGCGTGACCTTGTTGTCCGGCTCGTCGAGCAGGGATTGCTGACTCATCGGCGTGAAATCCCGCCGGAACGCGGACGTTTATTGCCCCACGACATCAACGCCCTCGGGCGGACTGAATTGGAACAGACTTTCATCGACCGGCTGATTAACCACGCTTGCAGAAAACTTGATCTGCGTCGCCTGGCCGAAATTATCACGCAACTCCATCGCCACCAGACCGGTTTTGTTCAGGCCCATAAACACCGCCTCGAA
>JAGRHW010000645.1 GCA_020444765.1 Gammaproteobacteria bacterium
GCCTTGTTGGCGGTCACTACGTGCTTGCCGTTGGCAATCGCCTGCAAGATGAGTGTTCGGGCGGGCTCGCAGCCGCCCATCAATTCGACGACGATGGAAATTTCCGGATCGTTGACGACTGATAGCGGGTCATCGCTGAGTTCGATAGCCGAATCGACCAGCGTCCGCCCCTTGTTGATATCACGCACCGCCGCGCGCTTGACGACGATCTCATTTGCCGCCCTGCGTGTAATTTCCTGGGCATTACGCTTCAGGACATTGGCGCTCCCCTGCCCTACGACACCCAGCCCCAAGAGGCCAACTTTTACCGGATTCAAACATTTACTCCCGCAATAACTGATTGAACGTTCTTAAATGAATAGCGGCTTCGCGCAGACGCGATGGCATCCACCAGAACCGTGTAGTATAACGTCAGTCGCAGCCCATTGGCAGACAGTACCCTTTAAATACGTAAAGAACGGGATGCATCATGCAATTTACGCTCGAAACAGTCAGTCATGCCAAGGTATTTACCAGCTATGGCGAAGGATTTCTGGAAATCGACCACCAGCGATACAACAGTGGTCTGTGCCTGCATGGGAATACGGTTTTTGACGACTGGCAGGAAACCGACCCGAAAAAACTGACGGTCGAGAGTTTACGCCAGTTGATCGATTTGCGCCCGGAAATCCTGATCCTGGGAACGGGCAAGCGGCTGGTTTTTCCGGCACCTCGGCTGCTCGCCGAACTGCACAAACTGGGCGTGGCGCTGGAAACCATGGATACCAGCGCGGCCTGCAGAACCTACAATATACTGGTTAGTGAACGCCGCCGGGTAGCGGCGGCGCTGATGCTGATCGACTGATCAGGCAAGGAACAGATTATCGGCGGAGTAACCGCTGCTTTCCAGAATACGCCGCAGACGCTTGAGCGCTTCCATCTGTATCTGACGAACACGCTCGCGGGTCACGCCAAGCTCGCGGCCGACTTCTTCCAGCGTCGATTTATCGTGTCCGTGCAAACCAAAGCGGCGCACCAGCACTTCGCGCTGTTTAATCTCGAGCTTGGCCAGCCAGTCGTTGATGTGCGCATTGACGCGCTGATCCTGCAGAATATTGGACGGATCCGGATTGTTTTCATCCTGGATGATATCCAGCAACGGCCTTTCGCCATCCTTGCCGATCGCCACATCCACCGAGCTGACCCGGTCCCGCAGACCCAGCAGACGTTTGACGTCGGCAACCGGACGGTCCGTCAGCTGCGCGATATCTTCCGGCGACGGATCACGATCGAGGGTTTGCTGCAGGCGACGTTCGGCCTTGATATAGACATTCATCTCCTTGACGATATGGATCGGCAGGCGGATTGTGCGGGTCTGATTCATCAGGGCGCGTTCGATGGTTTGACGAATCCACCAGGTTGCATAAGTGGAAAACCGGAAACCCCGTTCCGGATCGAATTTTTCCACCGAATGGATCAGGCCGAGATTGCCCTCTTCGATCAGGTCCAGCAGCGCCAGG
>JAGRHW010000646.1 GCA_020444765.1 Gammaproteobacteria bacterium
CAGCGCCTGCGCCATGCCGATTATCGTGCCGGTCAGAATACCGGGCATAGCCAACGGCACCACGTGCTGGAAGACCGTCTGCATCTTCGAGGCGCCGACCCCGAGCGCCGCTTCACGGATCGACGGCGGCACCGCCTTGATCGCCGAACGGCTGGAAATAATGATAGTCGGCAGCGTCATAAGCGCCAGCACCAGCCCGCCAACCACCGGCGCCGAGCGCGGCATGCCGAAAAAATTGATGAACACGGCGAGTCCAAGCAAACCGAATACGATCGACGGAACAGCAGCGAGATTGTTGATATTGATCTCGATCAGATCGATCCAGCGGTTCCTTGGCGCGAACTCCTCAAGGTAGACAGCAGCCAGTACACCGATCGGAAACGACACCAGCAGACACACCGTCACCGTGAAAAGCGAACCCATGGTCGCGCCGAGAATACCGGCGATCTCCGGTTCGCGCGAATCACCGAGTTTGAAAAAAAGCCAGTTGAAACGTTGTTCGATCCGCCCCTGCTCTTCGAGCGTCCGCAGCCAGCCCAACTGTTGCTCGCTCAGGCGGGCGGTTTCCGAGCGGGATTTCAGATAAGCGTCGGCGTCATCGTCCAGCAACACCCAGATTGCGGCAGAATGTCCCAGCCTGGCCCGGTCTTCAAGCAAAAAATCTTTGACCTGATATTCCGCTTCAAGACTGAACAGTTTGGCCAGCTCCTTTTTATCCTTGCGTGAGCTGACGTCCGGAAACAGACTGAAAATCGCGTCACGGGTCACTTTGCGAAAATCGCCGGACTCCAGATCCGAAGCTTCACTTTCGGCGCTGACGCCCAGGGCATCAGCCGAAAGTTCGACATCCAGTTTTACGTAGTTCAGAAAAAAAGCGGGCCAGGCCTTTAAACCTATATCGAGCAGCAGAATCACCAGAAAGGCAAAACCTGTCAGTACCGCCAACTGACCGTAAAGACGAAAGCGCCGCTCACGGCGGTAACGTTTATTAAGGCTCTTTTTGATCAGTTCCGTATTATTCATATTGTTCCCGGTATTTTCGGACGATATGCAGGGCCACCACGTTGAGCAACAGCGTCACGACAAACAGCATAAGCCCGAGCGCGAAGGCGGCGAGTGTCTTGGCGCTGTCGAACTCCTGATCGCCGGTCAGCAGGGTAACGATTTGCACGGTCACGGTCGTCACCGCCTGCAGCGGATTGACGGTCAGGTTGGCGGCCAGGCCCGCGGCCATGACCACGATCATGGTTTCACCGATCGCCCGCGAAACCGCCAGCAGTATACCGCCGACGATACCGGGCAGCGCGGCCGGGATAATGACCTGGCGTATCGTCTCGGATTTGGTCGCACCCATCGCGTAGGCACCTTCGCGCATCGCCCGCGGCACCGCCGAAATGACATCGTCGGACAATGACGAAACAAAGGGAATGATCATCACACCCATGACCAGGCCTGCGGCCAGCGCGCTCTCGGAGGCGACGTCGAG
>JAGRHW010000647.1 GCA_020444765.1 Gammaproteobacteria bacterium
CAGCGCATATTGAAGTCCTCGCCACGCGGCCCTTCCTTACCGGCCAGCAGCTCGTCGATGTAACGTTTCATCGGCGGTTCCCAGTGGCGGATATTGGACAGATTGATCGCAAACTCGCGGGTGTCTTCCGGAATCTTGATGTCCGGCGCGGTAAGAATGAACTCACCGATGGAGTCGTCCAGGGTAAACCCGTTGACGCCGTTACCGGTGGTCATTACCAGCATGGTCGAGGAACCGTACAGACAATAGCCGCCGCATACCTGCTCGGTGCCGGGCCGCAGAAAATCCTTTGCGGTCGGATTCTCGACTCCGTCCGGACAACGCAAAATCGAGAATATTGTGCCAACCGAGACGTTGACGTCGATATTCGATGAACCGTCCAGCGGATCGAAGGTGATCAGGTATTTTCCACGCGGGTATTCCTTGGGGATCGGATAGACTTCTTCCATCTCCTCGGAAGCCATGCCGGCAAAGTGCCCGGACCACTCGATACTCTCGATAAAAACATTATTGGAAATGATATCGAGCTTTTTCTGCTGCTCTCCCTGCACGTTTTCAGTTTCGGCGGCACCCAGAACATCCGCCAACGCTCCCTTATTGACCAGATGAGACAGCTTCTTGCAGGCGATGGCCACGTCGTTCAGAATCGCGGTGAACTCGCCGGTCGCGGTGGGATAGTTACGTTCGCTTTCGATAATAAACTTGCTTAGGGTTTTTTCGTTACTCATGAACTCTTCTCGCTCCTGAAAAAAAATCTTGGTTGCGGCGGAATCGCGCCGTGCCTGTTGTTCTCACCACCGCCTGTGTTTCAGCGTTTCAGGAAAGAGTGCCTGTTTCCCTGATCATCCCGTTAATAATTTTTATAAAGCGTATTTTCGCGTTGAACCCAAAAGCGCCTATGGCACACCATCCGGACGGATTAGGCAATATCGCAAACGGTCAGTTTTGCACGGGATCGCTCGCATTGCACTGATATCGCGCAAATTACGGAGACATTTGCGTAAAAAGGCATTAATTATAGAGTTTCTGATGTAAAATCGCGACTTTACAAAATTTGCATGGAGTCTTGCCGTGACCAGCGCCGAAAAACTGTTTAAAGAAGCCGAGTTGCATATCCCCGGAGGCGTGAATTCTCCGGTGCGCGCTTTCAAGAGTGTCGGCGGTACACCCTGCTTTATCACGCGCGCCCGGGGCGCCTACGTCTTTGATTCCGAAGACAGGCGCTATATCGATTATGTCGGTTCCTGGGGGCCGATGATTACCGGTCACGCTCATCCGGAGGTGATCAGGGTCGTGCAGGCAGCGGCCGAAAACGGCCTCAGTTTCGGCGCACCGACCGAAATCGAGACCCGAATGGCCGATAAGGTTTGCGAGATGGTGCCGTCGATCGAACAGATCCGGATGGTCAGCTCCGGCACTGAAGCGACCATGAGCGCAATTCGTCTGGCTCGCGGTTTTACCGGGCGTGACAAGATCATCA
>JAGRHW010000648.1 GCA_020444765.1 Gammaproteobacteria bacterium
TTGCCGGAGTCCGGCAGCGCCTATCCGCTCCGCGCGCTGAATTTATTCCTCTTGGGTAGCAGTCTGTTTTTGCCGCTGCGTGCTATGTTCCAAAAGATAAACCGGTGCCGGCGGAATAAAAAATCACCCCAGCCGTCATCATCACAACGATTTCAATAAAGGTGGGAGGAGCGAATGGCGGAAATGGCTATTCTTGACAAGATTCTGGTCGGTGGTTTCATACTGGCCTTTATTCTCGGCGCGGTGGCGACGCGAACCAACTTTTGTACCATGGGCGCGGTCAGTGACTGGGTCAATATGGGCGATAAAAACCGCTTCCGCTCCTGGGTGCTGGCGATTGCGGTGGCGATTCTCGGTGTTACGCTGGCGGCCTATGCCGGCCTGGTTGATATGGGGCTGACGACCAGCAACGATACCGCCAATCCTCCGTACCGCGTGGCGAGTTTTGTCTGGTTGCGTTATATCGTCGGAGGCCTGATCTTCGGTATCGGCATGACGCTCGGCAGCGGTTGCGGCAACAAGACCTTACTGCGTCTCGGCGGCGGTAACCTCAAATCGGTGTTTGTTCTGCTGGCGATCAGTGCCGGCGCCTCGTTGATGATTTTCACCAATTTCGACTACAACCTGTTCCTGCAATGGATGACCCCGTTGGCGATAGATTTTGCCAAGATGGGCGCCAGCGGGCAGGACATCGGCTCGGTCGTCAATGCTCTGTCCGGCGTGGCCGACAGCGAAACCCTCAACCTGGTTTTCGGCCTGGCGATTGCGGCGCTGATGATGATCTGGGTTTTCAAATCGGCGGATTTCCGTGCCAGTGGCGAGTTGATTCTGGCCGGTCTGGTCGTCGGACTGGTGGTGGCCGGCGGCTGGTATCTGACGGCCGGTTCTCTTGGTCAGACCCTGCTTGACGAAGCGGAATTCATGGACGTGCGGCCTTATGCGCTTGGCGCCCAGTCTTTTACCTTTGTCGCACCGACCGCGCATGCCTATCAGTATCTGACTCAGAACCTGAGCAGTGAATTCCTGACCTTCGCTCTGGTGGCCGCGCTTGGCGTGATCGCCGGCGCGTTTGTCTACTCACTGCTGTTCCGCAAATTCCGCTTCGAGTGGTTCAATTCCTTCAGGGATTTTCTCAACCACATCATCGGTGGTTTTTTAATGGGTATTGGCGGTGTGTTGGCCATGGGCTGTACTGTCGGCCAGGCGATTACCGGCGCCGCGACGCTGGCGCTGGGTTCGTTCGTTGCCTTCGGTTCGATCGTACTCGGCAGCGCGCTGACCATGAAGTACCAGTACTACAAGATGCTTTACGAAGATGCCAGTGTTGCCGACGTATTGCTGACCGCTCTGGCCGAAGTCCATTTGCTGCCCGGAGGCATGCGCAGGCTGGAAGCGATGTAGTCAAGCA
>JAGRHW010000649.1 GCA_020444765.1 Gammaproteobacteria bacterium
TGTTGACATTTTCGGCAAGAAACCGCGCTTCGAGCCTTTTCTCCCGATGCCGCAGCTTCTTCAGAACATGCTTGAGGTATTTCAGCTTATGCTTGAGCTTGCGATTCTCCGCCTTGAGATATTCGTCAGCCTTGTCGATGATTTTTACCGCTTTCACGACTCGCCCTCTCTGGTTTTCTCAACGGTTTTGCGCGTCTCGAGCGCTTCCCGCCGCTCCTGATCCGACAACATCAGGCCTTCCTGGGTCTCGCGCAGGTCAGGGTCCTGGGTCTTGAACAGGACCCGACCGATATCCAGCAGCTTGTGCGCCAGGCTGTTGGCGTAGGTGCTGTCGTTCATCAGTGACGTCGCAAGCCGTCCGGAAATATGCTTGTCGCGGATCAGTTTATCTATATCAGTAAAAAACGCCTGATCCGCTTCCTGTACTTCCATTTGCATAACCTCCAGCGACAGCAACTCGATGCCGCCCTCGTCAGCGTCCTTCTCGATCTCCCAGAGCCGGCGCAGAATCGAGCCGAGCCGGCGGCGGATTTTATCGTATTCATGACGAATATAGAGATTCGGGTCATGCAGATGCAGGGACAGGTTTTTGTAAAGATGCTTGGTGTCCTTGATCGCTTCGAGCATATCACGGCCGGCGCTGCGCAGACGGAAAATCTCCTCGTTTTGCGAAGCGGACATATTGACCTGGGCGCGGCTGCTGAAATCGACGATTTCCGAATACAGGTTTTTTACGTTGTTGTCGTATTTTTCGTTGATATTGACCGGAATGACTTTCTGGCTCTGCTCGACGATATCCTTGATCCGCCGCTCGGAACGTATATCGCTGAGATGGAAACTCAGCCCGTGACAAACCAGGCTGAAGAAATGCGAGTACAGATTCATCGTCTCCTTGCGGATAACCTCGACCGCTGTCTCCGGCAGGCCGATGGCCGCCGGATTCAGATACAAAGGTGCCGCCAGCGCAGCCGGTTTTTCCGGCAACAGGCGGGTCAGCAAAACCACCAGTTTGTTGGTCCAGGGTAACAGCAGGATCACGCCGAGCAGATTGAAGATGCTGTGGAAGACGGCGAGCTTCAAGGTGTAGTTGTCGTCCGCAATCCCCAGAAAAGCCGCAACAGTATTGACCAGTACCGACAGCTGAAAAATAAACCCGACCGCCAGCAAGCCGGTAATCGCATTGAATATCAGATGCGCAACGGCCAGCCGCTTGCCGTTAACATTGGCGCTGATAGCGCCGATGATGGCCGTGACGGTGGTGCCGACATTGCTGCCGATAGCAAGTGCGAGCGCGTTTTCGTACGTAACCTGCTGACTGGCCAGCGCCGTGATGATCAGCACCAGTGTGGCATGGCTGGATTGCATGATCACCGTCGCGACCAGACCAATCAGCGTGTAGAGCAACAC
>JAGRHW010000064.1 GCA_020444765.1 Gammaproteobacteria bacterium
TTTCGCGATGAATGGAGTCGCAAGAAGTGGCCGTCGATCCTGGCGCGTATAGGCATACTGTCGGGCTTTGCCGGTCTCGTGCTGTCCGGCTCGCGCAGCGTCTGGCTGGCCTTGCCGGTTATTGCGTTGGTCTACATCGCCTCGCGTACGGAAAAACTGCGTATTCGGTATCTGTTGCAGGCACTCGGTATTCTGGCCTTGTTGATGGTGGCGCTTTATCAGCTGCCGTTCGTCAAACATCGCTGGGTCGAGGCGGCCAATGAGTTGCGTGACTATACGGCCAGCGAATCGGTCGACGATCCGGCCCGCGTCTCGTCGCTGGGCGCACGGTTTGAAATGTGGCGCGCGGCTTTACAGATCATCGCCGATAACCCGATGCTCGGCGTCGGCCCCGGCGGCTATCAGACCACCGTAACCGCTTACTATCACCAGGGCGGTTGGTCGCTGGACATGACCAAGCGTAACGGCCCGCATAACCAGTACCTCAGCGCCTGGGCCTCGCGTGGTATTGCCGGTCTGGTGACGACGGTGTTGATCATGGCAGCGCCATGGTTTTATTGTCTGAGTATTCGCCGCAATTCCGAATTTGAGGATATCCGGCAACTGGCGCTGGCCTGCATGATGTTCATCATGATTTTCGCCATCACCGGCCTGTCCGATGATTCGCTGGATAAAAAGCCCCTGATCGTTTTATATTTTACAACGCTGGCCTTGTTACTGGGCCAGATCCGGCATCGCTCACGTTACTGAAGCAACCATGGCAACAGACGATTCTCAAATCCGCTCCGAGATGGAGCCAACGTCCCGGCCGGCCGCCAGCGTGAAAGCCGGGGCCTTGCGCAAATCACTTCATGCCGGCGGCCTGGATGACTTCATCGCCTACGTGCGTTCGCCGTGGCGGATCATCTGGACCAATCTGCTGGCCGGGATTTTTCGCGGTCTGGGCGTCGCCATCGGTGCAACCGCGGTGCTTGCCCTGTTAATCTGGATGCTTGCGCTGGTGCGTGAAATTCCGCTGGTCGGCCAGTATGCCGACCAGCTCAAAAACCAGATCACCGAGTATGCCGAGGACACGCGCTACAGCGATGATTTTCAGCGCATCGAAAATCTGTTGCAGCAGATCGAAGAGCAAATGCGGCAACAGCAGAACAGCCAGAATCCGTCCGAAAACAACGGTTGAGGAAACAGCATGAAAATACGCGTCGAATTTGATCTTACCCCGGCGGAATTCCGTGAAGCGCTCGGCTGGCCGGATGTCAGCGGCCTGCAGGAAAAAATGCTCGAAGACATCAAGAGCAAGATGGACGCCGGTGTCGAAGGCTACGATCCGCTTAGCCTGATGAAGCCGTTTTTGTCGCAGTCGGTGCAAACCCTGGAAGGTTTTCAGAAAATGGCCGCCGGCATGGCGGAAAGTTATTTCGGCAAACACAGCGAAAAAAAATAACCGGCCCGGACGCGTTTTATGACGATACAAGTTCCCGACAGCGAAACCCGTGTTTTACCGAGCGTTTGCCCGCTTGACTGCCCCGACACCTGCAGTTTGTCGGTCGAAGTCAAAGACCGGCAAATCACTGCCGTGCGCGGTTCCACGGCCAACCCCTATACGGCGGGCGTGATCTGCTCCAAGGTCGCCTTGTATTATCCGCAGTTCGTCCATGGTCCCCAGCGGCTGCGTACACCGCTCAAACGCAGCGGGGCGAAAGGCGAGGGCAAGTTTACGCCAATCGGCTGGGACGAGGCGCTGGATACGGTTTATCAGCGCTTCTCGGCGATTATCGGCGAATTTGGCGCCGAAGCGGTCGCGCCGTTCAATTATGCCGGTCCGCACGGCATGCTGGCCGGTGGCTCGATGGACCGGCGTTTTTTTTACAAGCTTGGCGCCACACAGCTGGATCGCGGACCGATGTGCGCCGGCACCTGGTCGGCCGGCTATAACAGTCTTTATGGCGCGGTTCCCGGTATGCCGCCGGAGCAGGCGCTGGACGCCAGGCTTGTCGTCATCTGGGGCAATAACACCGCGGTTTCCAATCTGCATCTGCACAGAATCCTCAAAACCGTCCGGCAAAACGGCGGCAAGATCATCGTCGTCGATCCCCGGCTGACCAAGGTTGCAAAACAGGCCGATCTGCATTTACCGGTGTTGCCCGGCACCGATGTGGTGCTGGCGCAGGCGGTCGCGGTTCTGCTGGAAAAAAATAACGGCATCGACCGGGATTTCGTTGCCCGGCACGTGTCGGGTTTTGACGAGTATATGCAGGTGGCGCGGCAGCGCGATCTGCAATCCGCGGCTGAAATCTGCGGTGTCGAAGCCGACGACATCGTGCGTATGGCCGAGCTCTATCAGCAGCTCAGCCCGGCGGCGATCAGCGTCGGCATCGGCCCGGAACGAAACCGCAATGGTGGCGCCGGTGTGCGCGCGGCGCTGGCATTGCCGGCTCTGGCGGGTAAGTTTGGCGTGCGGGGTGGCGGCATCATTGGCCGGTCCGGCAACATGTTTCCGAAAACCGTGCAGCGTTTGCAGCGACCCGAGCTGCTGGCGGCACCGACCCGCGTGCTGAATATTCTGGATGTTCCGCGCTGGATTGAAAATCCGCCGGACGGCAAACGGCTCAGAGGCCTGTTTATCTACAATCACAATCCGGTGGCCGTGCATCCGGATCAAAACGGCTTGTGCCAGGCGCTCGCCAACGAGGATTTGTTTACCGTCGGCTGCGATGTCGAGATGAACGACAGCATGCGTTATGCCGATATCATTCTGCCGGCCTGCAGCCATTTCGAGCACGACGATCTGTTCTGCGCCTATGGCCAGACCTGGCTGCAACGCGCCGAACCGGTAATCCCGCCGGTTGGCGAGGCCTTGCCGAACACCGAGATCTTCCGCCGGCTGGCGCAGCGTTTCGGGTTTTCCGATCAGGCCTTCAGCGCCAGCGATGCTGAGTTGATGGACGACGCGCTCGATGCGGACGATCCGCGCCTCGGCGGCGTAAAGCCCGGGCAATTGCCGACCGATCGTGCGCTGCCGGTCAGAATCAACGGCGAAGACGCGATTCTGTTCAAAAACGTCTTCCCGCAAACACCAAGCGGTAAGGTGGAATTGCATTCGGCGCTGCTCGAAGAAGAGTATGACGCCGCTCTGCCGGTTTACCGGGCGCTGGAAAAGGGATTTCCGCTGACCCTGATCACGCCCGCTTCCATGCGCCGGACCAATGCGACATTCGGCGGCGCCGATGCCAATGCCGGTATGCAAACCCTGGAGATGAATCCGCTTGACGCCGAGGCGCGCGGTTTGCGCGACCGACAGACAGTGCAAGTCTGGAACAACCTTGGCAAGGTCAATCTGCGTCTCAAGATAAGCGCCGAGGTGCGGCCTGGCGTGGTGTGTACGGCCAAGGGCGCCTGGCAAAAAACCAGCGAGACCGGCCAGTCGTGCAATGCGCTGGTCACGCCCGCGCGTGCGGATATTGCCGGCGGCGCCTGTTACAACGATACGCTTGTCGATGTGTCGGCCAGCTGAACGGCTGACGGCCGGGCGCCGTGGATAAACTTGCAGTCGGTGACAAGGTTGCGTTGATTGCGCCGGCCGCGCGACAGGTGCGCGGGACCGAATGGATGATTGAAAAAGCCGGGGAAATTCTCGAAGGCTGGGGATTACGTGTGCAGATGTACGGCTCACCGGCCGAGCGACATTTTTACCTTGCCGGCACGGACGAACAACGCGCCCGGCATCTGCTGGATGCCCTGCGCGAGCCGGATGTCCGGGCGGTTTTTGTTACCCGTGGTGGTTACGGCAGCCCGCGCCTGTTGCCGTATTTGCGCGAATCCTTTTCCGCTAGCGATCGTTACTTTTGTGGTTTCAGTGATCTGACTGCCTTGTTGCTGACGTTTGAGCAGCGCTTTCCGCACATTTGCCCCATACACGCGCCCGCGGTGGCGACGCCGGCGTTTTGCGGCGATGAGCCGCAAAGTGTGCTTAACCGCGACCGTTTGCAGAGGGTTTTGTTCGAGCAGGCCGATGCTTACCAGCAGCCGATCGAGGTGATCAAGTCCGGTAGCGCCAGCGGGCCGCTTTCCGGTGGATGCCTGTCGGTGTTGACTGGTCTGCTTGGTACACCGTTTGAGCCGGAATTCTCCGATCGAATTCTGTTTCTCGAAGACGTCAACGAAAAACCCTTCCGCATCGACCGCATGCTCACGCAACTCAAACTTGCCGGAAAGTTGCAGCGGCTGCGCGGTATCGTATTTGGCGATATGTGCGCTTGTTCTGATTCGCAGAACGACCTTCATGAGGTGATCGCTGATGTTCTGCAAGGCGTTGATTGTCCGGTGGTGGCCGGATTCAGCGCCGGACATGCCCGGCTCAATATCGCCTTTCGTCTGGGCCAGCAGGCCGTCATCGACGGCGTCACAAAAACCTTCTCCCTGCAAGCTTGAGCTGCTTCACGACTTTGGGCCTGAATCGCTGCAAATCGTCAGGTTAGCAGTCCGGTTGCCGACTATTCAGGAATAAACGCAATACCGGTATTACAACTCACGGTTGTAAGCGCCGGCTTAATACAGGAAAGCTCATGCGGCACGTTTATTCCAGCCGGGCAGTCTTATTGGCTCTTATTCTGATTCTGCCTTTGACCGCTCAGGCGACGGTTTATAAATGCACGGATGCTGACGGCGGCGTCACCTATTCGCAAACGCCATGCGCCAATGATGAGGATCTCACCAAAATCATCAGTCTGCACGGCGGTTCGCAAGCGCATGATGTGCAGTGCGGGATCGTCAAGAATTTTGCCTTCGAAGTCGGCCTGGCAAGCAAGGAAGGTAAAACTATTAACGAACTGGCCGCGGAATATGGCGGCGAAAGCAGCCTGTCGCCGCTGGCGGTGAATATCATGCGCTCGGTTTATCAATACCAGTCGCAGCCTTATAAAACCATCGAGGACAGCGTTGCCCGCGAAGCGGAAATCTGCAAGTCCGAGCGTTATGGGGTGCCAGCCTGTGCGGATTTCCCGATCGAATTCGTGACCGAATACGGCGGCTGCGGATCGGCTGACGACAGCCGCCAGCGGCTGAGAAAAATGGCTGATTGGCAAGCCCGGCAAACCGCTGAACCGGATAACCGGCAAATGCAGGAACGACTCGCCAGGGCCAGTGAAGATGCGCATGATAGAGAGCGAGCCAGACGCGATAAGGAGGCTTGTCTGACGGCTGTCGAGAACGAACTCGATCGAAATGCCTCGCTGGCCAGACAACCGCAAAGTCCTTCGGCGCAGGAACAATTGCGGGAGGAGCGTCGCGAGCTGATGCTCAGACGCAAAGGCTGCTAGCGTCTTATCCGCCACCGGGTTTTCCCGTGTGGCTTGCCTGCTGGAAAAGTACTACCCGCTGGGGTTCCCGCGGTTCGCCGGCCTGAATAAGCATTTGTTCAAGACCAATCCTTGCCCGGAAGATCAGGGCGCTTTGCCTGGCCTCATCGGGGAATACTTGAATCTCGTCTGAAACTGTTGCAAATTACAGATTTTCTGTAGAAAAAAGTCGAAACAGAAAATCATGCAGGATTTTGGACAGTCTTTTGTACTGGCGTTCGGGCTGGTTTTTTCTCTTGATGCCGATCTGCTGGAAATCGTCGCCTTGTCATTGCACGTCAGTCTCAGCGCCGTGCTGGTCTCCTGCGTGCTCGGCTTGCCGCTCGGCGCCCTGATTGCCATCGGCCGTTTTCCGGGGCGGCGGCTTTTACATATTCTGCTCAATTCCCTGATGGGCCTGCCGCCGGTCGTCGTCGGTCTGCTGGTTTATCTGCTGCTCTCCAATGCCGGGCCGCTTGGCTGGTTGCGCCTGCTTTATTCGCCGGCCGCCATGATTATCGCGCAAACGGTTTTGATCACGCCGATCGTCGCAGCGCTGACCGCCCAGGTCATTGCCGACCTCAACAAGGAATATCAGGAAAGCTTCCGCTCCATGAGCGTACCGCTAACAACGGCTGTCAAAGCGCTGTTGTGGGATGCCCGCTTCAGTCTGCTGACGGTTGCCTTGGCGGGCTTTGGGCGGGCGGTTGCCGAGGTCGGCGCGGTGATGATCGTCGGTGGCAATATCGATCATCTGACCCGCGTCATGACTACCGCAATCGCGCTGGAAACGTCGAAGGGCGATCTGGCGCTTGCGCTCGCGCTGGGTATCGTTTTGATGGCGCTGGCGGTGCTGGTCAACACGGCGGTCATGGCGACACGCCTGACCGCGGCGAAGAGCGCTTATGTCTGAGGATGTACTGATCGGAGGCAAAATCAAGCAGACTGCAGCGGCTCGCGAAACCCCCGCCGTGCTGCCGCTGCAATGCCGGTCGCTCGGTCTTACGGTTGCCGGAAAGCCGCTGTTGCACAATATTGATCTGACCCTGGAACAAGGCAGCGTGACGATCGTGATGGGCCCCAACGGCGCCGGTAAAAGCCTGTTTCTCAAACTCATGCACGGACTGCTTGAACCCAGCGAGGGACAGGTCTTGTGTGCCGGCGAGCCGTTGGCCGCTCACCATGTCCTGCAGCAGGCCATGGTTTTTCAGCGGCCGGTGCTGCTGCGTCGGTCGGTGGCAGGCAATATCGATTTCGCGCTGGGTTTGCGCGACAAGTCTGGCGTCGGGGCGGGTTTGGAGTTGTTACGCCTGGTCGGTCTTGAGGATAAATCGGCCCAGCCGGCCAGGCTGCTGTCCGGTGGTGAGCAGCAAAGACTGGCGCTGGCGCGTGCCCTGGCGCTGCAGCCGCAGGTGCTTTTTCTTGATGAGCCGACCGCCAACCTCGACCCCGCTTCCACGCATATGATCGAAGAGATCGTGCGCCGGATTCATCAAAACGGCACAAAGATCATTTTTGTCTGTCACGACGCCGGCCAGGCTCAGCGGCTGGGTGACGAGATTGTATTTTTGCACAAGGGCACGGTTATCGAGCAACAAAAGGCCGCGGATTTTTTCAGTGCACCGCAATCCACCGCCGCGGCGGATTATCTGAATGGGCGGCTGGTTTTCTAGGTCATCAGATCGCCCACAAGCTGTTAACGTTATTTCACCACCGATAGGAGAGAACATGAAAAAGGTAAAATTTTTTAACAGGCTGGCGGTCGCCGCCATGCTATGGGCCGGCGCAACACTGCAGGCCGGCGCCGAAGAAAAGTCCATCATCCTGCAATCGACAACCTCGACCGCGAACTCCGGCTTGTATGATCACTTGCTGCCGATTTTCAAGGAAGCGTCGGGTATCACGGTCAACGTGGTGGCAGTCGGTACCGGGCAGGCGATCAAGAATGCCATGAACGGTGATGGCGATGTACTACTGGTCCATGCCAAGCCGGCCGAAGAGAAATTTGTCAGCGAAGGTTGGGGCGTCAAGCGTTCGGATGTCATGTACAACGATTTCATTATCGTCGGTCCGCCGGCGGACCCGGCTGGTATTACCGGCACTTCCGATGCGGCGGCCGCGCTGAAAAAAATCGCCGAAACCGGCAGTCTGTTCGCCTCGCGCGGTGACAACTCCGGCACCCATAAAAAAGAAGTGCTGTTATGGCAGACGGCCGGCGCAACCCCTGATACTGCAAGTGGTGACTGGTATCGCGAAACCGGCTCCGGCATGGGCGCGACCCTCAACGCGGCCGTCGGCATGGGGGCTTATTGCCTGACCGACCGGGGCACCTGGATCAGCTTCAAAAACAAGGGCGATTATGGGATTGCCGTTGAAGGGGGCAATGCCTTGTTCAACCAGTACGGCATTATTCTGGTTAACCCTGAAAAGCATCCGAATGTAAAAGTTGCCGAAGGGCAGGCGTTTATCGACTGGATTCTCGGCGAAGCCGGTCAGGCTGCGATTGCAGATTACAAGCTTGATGGTCAGCAGTTGTTTTTTCCGAATGCATCGGCGCAATAGCGCCGCAATTTATACGGTCCGGGGCAAAAGGATGCTCCGGCCGGCTTTTCAGGATTACCGGCCGTTGAAATGGATCGTGCCGAGCCCGCCGGTATCGTAACCTTCGCTTTCCCCGACCTTGTCCCGAAAAATTGATGAATCGCAAAAGCTGAGAAATTTCTGCCACGGCGGATCGAACCACGCTTTGCGGTCGACCACGATATCGAAACGCTCCTCGATCAGCGGAATAAATCTCAGCTTGTATTGTCGTGCCAGTGCTGCAAGCCCGAGAGTTGCATCGGCTTTGCCTTGCAGAATCGGCAGGACGGCATCGCTCTCGGTACGCTCGGCGGGCAGGTAATCAAAATCCCCTTCGCTCAGTCCGGCGTCGCCGAGCAGACTGGTCAGGAGTTGTTGGGTGCCGGCACCGGCCTGTCGTGGCACAATCTTCAAACCGGCCAGATCCTCGATTGCCGCGATCGGTTTTTCGCAATGATTCGCGACGATAATGCCACGCTGTCGCTTCGCCCATTCCATCAGCACGGCGGGTTCGTCGAGCAGTTTCTGGCGGACGCAGGTGATATTCCATTCCCGACTCGTTGCGTCAAACAGATGTAACCCGGTCGCCAGGCCCTCATGCTTGAGATAGCGCTCGATGCCGTCGAGACTGCCGTCAAAAAACGTGGCGATGCCGCATCCGGATTCCCGTAAAGCCCACTCCAGTAAGGGATCGTGACTGCCGAGCAGGACCGCAGGGCGTGCCGAGGCGGTTCTTGCGGCTTGTCCGGACTGGCTGTTTTCCAGCCATTGCTCGATATCGGTTTTCGGGAACAGCAATTTACCGGTCGCCCGTGAGCAGGGGATTTTGCCGCGAGCCGCCAGATCATAGACTTTACGTTCCTTGATGCGCAGCAGCTCGGCGACTTCGCGGGTGGTCAGGAATTCACTCATCGTTCACGGTTCCTTGACAATTCAAAGCCCAAGTGTAAAGCCTTTATAGACAGCGTGCTATTTTGCCAGCTCGGCCCTTGTCAGGCGTTTAATGCAAGCGCTGATCCGAAGGCGGGCGGCTGGCCTGGCTGACAAGCGTTGTCGAGGCGTGATGTTCCGTCATTTTCCAGCCCTGTTCGGTCAGCAGATATACATTGGTGGCGAGCAGGATATTGCTGACCGGAGCGGTCCCGGTGTCCGGGTTGACTTGTTCTTCGACGATATGAATCTGCACGGAACCGAGATCCATCCGCTTGATTGTCTTGATCCGCAGGTCGGGCGGCAGGCTGTTGCCGAGAATGCCGTTCCAACTGGCCAGAATCGCCTCAAGACCGACCAGCGGTGTGGCGCCGGGGTGTATGCAAACCGGTTTGTCGCTGTGCCAGACCGCTTTCATTCCACCCGGATTGCACTCAGCGAATGCGCGGTAGAAAGCGATCTCGCATTCGCTGGCGGTGGCGAAAACGGTGGACTCTTTCTGAGATGTCGATGGCATTGCGTCTCCTGTCAGCTCGATGTCGGATAACAATTCTGCAGGCGTTGCCGGAGCGCATGCCGGCCAATTTTTCTTGCGTGTTCGATATTGCGCCGCGGAATCTCGTCGATGGCCGGATAATTGTCGGCGGCTCTGGAAACACTGTCTTCGCGGATCAGATGCAGTATCGGCCAGGGCGAGCGATTGGTGTAGTTTTCAGCGTCGTCCTCGGCGCAACCCTCGAAGCAATAGCGGGGGTGAAAGCTGGCGAGCTGGTAGCGACCCTCGAAGCCGATCGAGGCGAGAACCTCCTGCGCGTATTCCAGCAACTCAAGATAATCATCGAAATCGTCGAAGCCCTGCGGGTAGATCAGCAGACTGGTTTCAATCGCCGGATCGTCGTCGAGCAGCAGCAACTCGTCGGCGAAAAACTGCAACGCCGATTCAAGAGCGGCTTGCGGGGCCAGCGCGAAACGGATGCTGCCGCGTTCCCGCTCGCGCTTGGCGAACGGGCAGAAATTCTCGCCGATGACAATGTCGTCCAGCCAGTTGCAGCAGGCTTTGATAATGTCATCCGCCGATTCGGGATTGTTCTGGTTCATGCGGGCCTGGGGAAATATCCGACGTCATTAAAGCCGAAATTGTGCAGTAACTTGCAGGTTTAGTCGAACCGGAATTTTTTTACCGCAAATCACCGTTGTTTATGATGTTGTCGATCGAGCGGTTTGCCTGCCCGTGCTTTGCACCATGTCGTTGCAAGCGGGCGAAAAGTGTTTCTGATATCATCCGGGATTCCCCCTAATTTACAAATACCCGATGGACGTTTCAGACATACTCGACGGGCTCAACGAGCCGCAACGCGCAGCGGTCACCGCGCCGCCGGTGCACATGCTGGTGCAGGCCGGCGCCGGCAGCGGCAAGACACGGGTGTTGACGCACCGGATTGCCTGGCTCAATCGTGTTGAAGGCGTTTCGCCGTTCGGGATTCTTGCCGTCACCTTTACCAACAAGGCGGCCAATGAAATGCGTTCACGGGTCGAGGAACTGCTCGGCATACCGGCCGGACCGATGTGGGTCGGCACGTTCCACGGTATCGCTCACCGCTTGTTGCGTTTGCACTGGAAGGACGCCGGTCTGCCGCAGGGGTTTCAGATTCTTGATGCCGACGACCAGCTGCGCATCATCAAACGGGTGATGCGTGGCATGCAACTGGATGAGGCGCAATGGCCGCCACGCCAGGCCATGTGGTTTATCAACGCGCACAAGGACGAAGGGCGACGCCCGCAACACATCGATGATGAACAGGATGTCGTGCAGCAACAGTATATCCGTATCTACACTGCTTACGAGGCGGCCTGCGAGCGCGCCGGCGCGGTGGATTTTGCCGAGCTGCTGTTGCGCACGCTCGAACTGCTGCGTGATAACGAGTCCCTGCTCGAGCATTATCAGCGGCGCTTCCGACATATTCTGGTCGACGAATTTCAGGACACCAACACCATCCAGTACGCCTGGCTGCGTCTGCTCGCCGGGCCTCACAGTTTTGTCTTCGCGGTGGGTGACGACGATCAGTCGATTTATGGCTGGCGTGGTGCGCGGGTCGAAAATATTCTCAATTTTAACCGGGATTTCGACGACGCCGAGTTGATCCGCCTGGAGCAGAACTACCGCTCCACCGGCACGATTCTCAAGGCCGCCAATGCGCTGATCGAGTTCAACGGCGCGCGGATCGGTAAAAATCTCTGGACCGCCGGCAGCGATGGCGAACCGATCACGCTTTACAATGCCTATAACGAAGTCGACGAGGCGCGCTTCGTGGTCGAGACCATTCAGCAGTGGATCGAGCGCGGCAGCCGGCGCGGCGATCTGGCGATTCTTTACCGCTCCAATGCCCAGTCGCGGGTGCTGGAGCAGGCGCTGATCGCGGCGGATATCGATTACCGGGTCTATGGCGGACTGCGCTTTTTCGAACGCGCCGAAATCAAGGACGCGCTGGCTTATCTGCGGCTGGTTTGCAATATCAATGACGATGTCGCCTTCGAGCGGGTGATCAACCTGCCGACCCGCGGCATCGGTGAGCGTACCTTGTCGCAGATCCGCGATGCCGCCCGGGCCAGCGACAGGCCGCTGTGGGCAGCGGCGCAGATGCTGGTGCAGACCGGTGTGCTGTCCGGCCGCGCGGGCAATGCGGTCAGCGGGTTTTTCGGAATTATCGAGCGGTTGCGGGAGGGCGCCGAAGACCGCAGCCTGCAATCTCTGACTGAACACGTACTGGAGCTCAGCGGCGTGGTCGAACACCATGCAAAAGACAAGTCCGAGAAGGGGCAGGCGCGCCTGGAAAACCTCGACGAGCTGGTCAATGCCGCCCGCGCGCACCAGTTTGGTGCCGAAGGCGATCCGGATATGTCGCCGTTGGAATCCTTTCTCGCCAGTGCCGCGCTCGATGCCGGCGAGGCGCAGGCGAAAGCCGGGGCCGACGCGGTACAGCTGATGACGATTCACTCGGCCAAGGGGCTGGAATTTCCGGTCGTTTTCCTGACCGGCATGGAGCAGGGCCTGTTTCCGCATCCGCGTTCGGTGGAGGAGGCCGGGCGGCTCGAGGAAGAACGTCGGCTCTGCTACGTCGGCATTACCCGGGCCGAAGAAAAACTGTATATGACCTGGGCCGAGCAGCGGCGTATCCACGGTCGTGAGCAATACAACACGCCGTCAAAGTTTATCGAGGAAATCCCCACCGAGCTGCTGCAGGAAATCCGCCCGCGGATGCAGGTCACGCGACCTGTCTATCAGCCGCTGCGGCAAAACACCATTACCGACGACAGCGGCGAAGAATCCCTGCGGGTCGGGCAGATGGTACAACATGCCAAGTTTGGAACCGGCGTGATCCTTGGCTGCGAAGGGCAGGGCAGCCATGCGCGCGTGCAGGTTAACTTTGAAGAAAGCGGCAGCAAATGGCTGGTCCTTGCTTACGCAAAACTGCAAGCTCTCTAAATGCAAGTGCAGACTGATTGGTCAGAGATCCGCGAGCCTGACTTGTAAAATTACATTTAGACACTGTATACATGCATATTGCTTGTAAATGACGATGTTAAGGCAATCCAGGTATGTTGCATTGCCGCATCCGCCGTAGGTTTTTCCCGGCCAGGTTTTCATCACCTTCCTTTACTGGATCTTTTTTTATCCCGATGGTATAAGCTGTCGTCACTTGGCGGGCGTTGAGACGGACGCCATACCAATCTGGTACCTGGGTATTTTCCCGGCAAGTCCGGTTTAATGCTCAACTATTTAAAAAATTTTCGGAGGAATAAAGATTATGTCCAGACGTAATTTCTTGAAAACGGGAGCTGTAGCGGCGGGAGCGGTTGCTGGTGCCGGAACCATCCTGTCGGCGCCGGCGATTGCCAAGGAACGTATTGAAATCGCCATGGTGTCGACCTGGCCAC